>NZ_JAGYZD010000005.1 GCF_018371055.1 Finegoldia magna
TCTTCGCATTCTACAAATGCCCCAAACTTAGTAATTCCTGTTACTTTACCTTCAACAATATCGCCCACTGATATAGACATACGCAATATCTTCCTCCTAATATAATACTATATACAAGTATATACTACTAAAAAAACGCTGTCAATAATTATTAATCAGACTTTTTGTCAAAAGTAGGAGATGGTGTGAAGTTTGCATCTTTTTTTGGTTTTTCCTTTTCATCCTTAATCAAAACTTCGTTAGGTTTTACCATACCTAATTTTTCTCTGGCATATTTTTCAATCAACTCAGGATTGTCTAAATGCTTGGAATCTTCAGATAATTTAAGTATTTCCTTTTCAAGTTCAGCTTGTTTTGTTTGTTGTTCTAATTTAACATTATTGATGTTTTTAATCTGTAGTTGTTGCTTGAAAATAGTAAATAATAACGTAATACAAGCAAAAATAGTTGCAACTGAAACTATTATCCTAAATTTATTAACGTTTTTTCTTCTTTCTTTTATCTGCTTATCCCTGGCATTCATTTTAATCTCCTAAAGTTTCAAACATTTTATCCGCATCGTCTTTCTTTGAATTATCAATTAATTCTGTAACCTTTGCTTTTAGAACAGATTGTGCGAAACTAATCTCGATTATATCTCCGACTTTTACGTTGTCTCCAGGTTTAGCGATTTTGTCGTTTATTTTCACTCTTTGCGATTCACAAGCAGTTTTTGCTACAGTTCTTCTCTTAATAATCCTTGAATTTTTTAAAAATTTATCTAATCTCATCTATTTCCTTATTTTCTATTTCTTCTAATATTAATTTGTAATCTAAATCCGATTCAACTTTCTTATATACTATTTTATCATATTTTTTGATAATTGCAGACTTCATTTTATCATTTCGATATAAGCAATAAATATCGCAATCATCCAAGTCATCATTGAAAGTTTCCTTGTCGATAAAAAACATGGCTTTTACAAATTCTTTCGATTTTCTCCTAATTTTATATACTCCATTTTTTTCTTTTTCAAATTTTTCAAGTATAAGTTTAATATCTTGTAAATTATCGACAATAAAATCAGCTTTATCTTGTTTAAAATTAAATCTATCTTCTCGTCTAGCAATTACTGTCAAACCTGCATTTTTCGCTGATTCAATCCCATAATCAGAATCTTCAATCGCAAAAGCATCTTGTGGACGCACTCCTAAAATTTCACATGTGTTCGTGTAAATTTCTGGATTTGGCTTTGATTCTACAAAATCCTCTCCACTAATAACAGCATCAAATTCATCTTCAATTTTTAATTCCTCCAAGACTAGTTTAATAGTATTTTTTGGTGATGAAGATGCCAATGCTAGTTTGAAGTTTTTCCTTTTAAGTTCTTTTAGTAACGGATAAAAACCATCCATTACCAAAGAACTATAATCTATTTTATCAGCATCGATATAGTTTTTCATCATATTATATACTTCTTCAGGTTTTCTGTGAAGTTTTGATTCCAAAAACTCATCGGTCTTTTGTTGACTTAAACCAGCAAGAGAAAATAAATCTTCTTCAGATATTTCGACGTCAAAATCTTCAAGCACTTTCTTGAAAAAATCAATATACACTACTTCACTGTCTATTATTACGCCGTCCATATCAAATATTACTGCCTTCATTTTCTACCTCTAAGTTTATTGTACCATATTACGTTTATAAAATCTTCGCTGCTCCACGATATACCAATCCGGCTATAGGATCGATAGTCAATATTTCTTCATCTTTTACTATACTTACAGCATCTTTGCAACCTACAATTGTTGGAATACCCAAGTGTAATCCGACGATTGCAGCTGGAGAAGTAAGTCCTCCTTCTTCAACAATAATTGCAGACGCTTTTTGAACATATGGAATAAATTCTCTTTCCAAGCTGTACAAAACAATTGCATTTCCATCTTCAAATTTTGAAGCTAAATCTTCAACGCCTTTTGCTATTCTTGCCTTTGCTGTTACAGATTTCTTACCAATTCCAGTTCCTTCGATTAAAATGTCTCCTATTGTATGAACTTTTAATAAGTTTGTCGTTCCAGATACTCCAACAGGAAGACCTGCTGTAATTATTATCAAATCACCTTCACGAACTAAGTCTTTTTTTATTCCAGCAGAAATTGATCTATCAATAACTTCATCTGTGTTTTCACTCAATTCGCTTAGAACTGGATGTACCCCCCAAATCAAGGATAATTTTCTCATTACTTCTTCTGATGTTGTGGCTGCAACTATTGGAGATAATGGACGATATTTTGAAACATTTCTTGCAGTTGAACCAGAAGTTGTAGCAACTACAATTGCATTAGCCCCCAATTGTTCACTAATACTTCTTGTTGCAATACTTATCGCATTAGTAGTAGTAATATCTAGCCATTTCAATCTTTTGTTCGCAGCTTCTTTAAATTCATCAGAATTTTCTGTATTAATTGCTATGTCATTCATAACTTTTACTGCGTTTATTGGATAATTTCCCGCTGCAGTTTCTCCAGAAAGCATAACCGCATCACTTCCATCTAAAATCGCATTTGCAACATCTGTAACTTCTGCTCTAGTTGGTCTTGGATTTCTAATCATGGAATCTAGCATTTGAGTTGCAGTTATAACTGGTTTTCCAGCTAATGAAGTTTTCTTAATAATTTCTTTTTGAACAATTGGCATAATTTCTGTTTGGATTTCAACACCTAAATCCCCTCTAGCAACCATTATTCCATCTGAAGTGTTGATTATCTCATCCAAATTATCGACACCTTCTTGTGATTCGATTTTAGAAATTATTTTGATATCATTTCCATTGTTTTCTTCTAAAATTTTTCTAATATCCAATACGTCTTGTGATTTTCTAATAAAAGATGCTGCAATGTAATCTATCCCATTTTCAATTCCAAATTTAATATCAGAAATATCTTTTTCGGTTATCGCAGGTAATTTTACTTTTGAATTAGGAATGTTGACACCTTTTTTGCTTTTTAAAATGCCATAGTTATTAACTTTGCAAATTACATCAGTGTCTTTAATTTCAACTACTTCTAATTCAACTAACCCATCGTCAATTAAAACTTTTTTACCAATATCCAAATCATCTGGAAGTCCTTTATAGCTTACTGAACAGATTTTTTCATCGCCAACTACATCTCTTGTTGTCAACGTGAACTCATCATCAATAGATAGTTGAACTTGGTCTACCCCAAAATCGCCTAATCTAATTTCAGGCCCTTTTGTATCTAACATTATAGCTACTGGAAGGTCAAGTTCTTCTCTCGCTTGTTTTATATTTTTTATTCTTTGCAAATGTTCTTCGTGACTTCCGTGTGAAAAGTTCAATCTGCAGACATTCATACCATTTTGCATCAATATTTTTAAAGTCTCTACAGAATCTGACGCTGGACCTATAGTGCAGACTATTTTTGTTTTCTTTAACATTTTTTCTCCCATCTAAATAGATATCTCTTTCGATATTTCATACAAATCTTCTCTAAATTTTCTCTTAGTTTTAACCGCTTCATCTATAGGAACTGTTACGATTTTGTTATCCTTCGTAGCAATTGCTAGTCCTGTTTTTTCTTCAATTATTAATTTAACTGCTAAATTCCCCATTTGTGTTGCCATTAATCTATCAAAAGTACAGGGAGTTCCTCCACGTTGCACGTGACCCAATATAGTCACTTTTGTTTCAACTCCTGTTTTTTCTTCGATCATATCTTTAATATCATAAGCTCCGCCGACACCTTCAGCGAGCATAATTAAATGATGAAGTTTTCCTCTTTTTCTTCCTCGTTCGATTTTTTCAGTTACTTCGTCAATGTCTAATTCTACTTCTGGAACTAATATGGATTCTGCTCCTGACGCAACCCCAGAATACAAAGCAATGTCACCGCAATTTCTTCCCATAACTTCAATTATATTTGCTCGTCCATGGCTTGATGATGTATCTCTTAATTTAGATATTGCATCGCTAACTGTTTCAACAGCAGTGAAAAAACCTATCGTATAATCAGTGTATCCCATATCATTGTCAATAGTGCATGGAATTCCAATTGTCGATATTCCGATTTTACTTAATGCACTTGCACCTTTAAATGAACCATCTCCACCTAGAACTACAAGTCCATCTACTCCAAAATCTTTTAAAATTTGAGCTCCTTTTTTCTGACCTTCTTCAGTTTTAAATTCAAGGCATCTCGCAGAACCCAAAATGGTTCCACCTCTGTGAATAATGTCTGCAACGGATGACACATTCATTTCGTAAATATTTCCATTCATAAGACCATCGTATCCGGATCTTATTCCCATCACTCTTATTCCATTGTAAATACAAGTTCTTGCTATTGAACGAATACATGCATTCATTCCCGGTGCATCTCCACCACTTGTAAGTATAGCTATTGTTTTCATAATTTACCTCTATTTTAAAACTACATTTTCTCTTCCTAGTAATGAAACTAATTGATCAATAGTATTGTCTTCACAAGAAATTCTAAATTCATTTCCTAGTAAGTAGTTTTGTTTCTTTTCTTCAAAATATATATTTGATTGTGTATTTCCTTTGCTATTGAGCAATATTGGTTTAACTTTATCCAAAATATAACTTGGCATATTTTTTGTGATTCTCAAGAATAATTTTTCTTCTGTTTGCTCTTGATTTTCTACATTTGAAATTGATTTGATACTTTGAATACTATCTACTAAAATTTTAGGAACTTCACCTTCAATAATGTTCAGCCTTCCACTCACAATCAAAATCTCATCTTCTTTTAAAAAGCTTGAATATTGCTCATATTTTTGTGGAAAAACTATAAGTTCCATAGTTCCATACAAATCTTCGAATTTTACAAATTCCATGATTTTCTGATTTTTAGTAAATTTCTTATTGATTGATTCTATTATCCCTACAACTTTTACTCTTTTACCATCAAAATTCTTCTCATTGTAAACATCATCTTCCAAATCTCCAGTTGAAAAATTAGAGTACTTATCTATTATTTTCGAATAGGATCTTAAAGGATGGTCTGATAAATATATACCCAATACTTCCTTTTCCATTCTCAAAAGTTCTGATTTATCAAATTCTTCTCTTCTTGTAAATTCGTCACGCTCTTCATCATCTTGAGTTTCAAACATATCGAATAAATTAGATTGCCCAGGTACATTGTTTTTTAAACCCGATTGAACAGAATCAATTATAGATTGGTATTGTAGCATCAATGTCGCCCTTGTTTCTCCCAACGATGTAAACGCGCCAGCTTTTATTAGAGATTCAATGGAGCGTTTATTTATCGCTGATTTGTCCTTTTCGTAAATTCTTTCAACGAAATCTCTAAATGTTTTAAATTTACCATTTTCATTTCTAGAAATAATAGTTTGTTCAATAAGATTTGCTCCGACGTTTTTAATGGCTTTTAACCCGTAAATAATGGAGTTTTCTTTAACATTGAACTTATCCAAACTATAGTTTATATCTGGTGGTAATATTTCAATGTTAAGTCTCCTAGCTTCTTCAATATACAAAGAAATCTGAGAAGTGTTTCCCATAACTGATGATATTAAAGCCGCTAAAAATTCCACTGGATAATAATATTTTAACCATGCTGTTCTCATCGCAACTAATGAATAAGCTGCTGAGTGCGATTTATTAAATGCATACTTTGCAAAGTCTATCATTAAATCATAGATTTTGTTTGCAATATCTTCCTCGACACCTCGTCTAATTGCTCCTTCAATCAAAATATTTCCATCTTCATCTTCTTTTCCGAAGATAAATTCTTTCCTACCATCTTCCATTACCTTCATTTTCTTCTTACTCATCGCACGTCTTAAATTGTCAGCTTCTCCTAAGCTAAATCCTGCAATTTTTTGTACGATTTGCATAACTTGCTCTTGATAAACAATGGTACCGTAAGTTGGTTTCAAAATATCTTCTAGTAATGGAGATAAATATTGAACGTCTTTTTCATTGTGTTTGTTGTGAATGTAAGTTGGAATCTCATTCATTGGACCTGGTCTAAACAAAGCATTAGCCGCTATTAAATCATCAAATTTGGTTGGCTTCAATTCTTTCAAGAAGTTTCTCATTCCTTGAGATTCAAATTGGAATATTCCCAAAGTTTGTGCAACTGTAAACATGGACAAAACTTTTGGGTCATTTTCATCCATATCTTCAAAACTCACATCAATATTTTTGTTTTTCTTAATAAATTTAATACAATCGCTGATTACTGTTAAAGTTCTAAGTCCCAAAAAGTCCATCTTCAATAGACCAAGTTCCTCAAGCTCCGTCATATTAAATTGAGTGATTACAGCGTCTTTGTTAATAGCCAAAGGAACGTACTCCATAATTGGCAGCTTTGATATTACAACTCCTGCTGCATGAGTTGATGTGTGCCTTGGCATTCCTTCAACTCTTCGTGCAACATCTACTAATTTTTTAACATCTCGGCTATTGTCATAAGCTTCTCTAAATTCTGGTGAAATTTCCAGCGATTTATCTATGTTTATATTCAAAAGATTTGGGACTTTTTTTGCGGTGTCATCAACAGTTTTAAAGTCCATCGCCAAAACTCTTCCAACATCTCTGATTGCATTTCTCGCTGCCATTGTTCCGAATGTTACTATCTGAGCAACCTTGTCTTCGCCATATTTTTTTACAACGTAATCAATTACTTCTTCTCGTCTTTCGTAGCAAAAATCTATATCAATATCAGGCATTGAAACACGTTCTGGATTCAAAAATCTTTCAAATATTAAATTATAATCCAATGGATTAATATCTGTAATTTCTAAGCAATAACTTATTAAACTTCCAGCAGCAGATCCACGTCCAGGTCCTACAGGAATGTCTTGTGATTTCGCAAATCTTATAAAATCCCATACAATTAGAAAATAATCGACATATCCCATTTTTTCAATTACAGAAAGTTCGTATTCGCACCTTTCCTTTGCTTCTTGTAGTCTTTTATCATTTGCAAATCTTTTGTCTAATCCATCATACACCAGTTTTTTAAGATAAGTAGTATTTGTAAAACCATCTGGTATTGCAAAATAAGGTAAATGTAAATTTCCGAATTCTAATTCCACATTACACATTTCGGCGATTTTCTTGGTATTTTCAATTGCTTCAGGATAATCCTTAAACAAATCTTTCATTTGCTCTTCACTTCTCAAGAAAAATTCACCAGGAATGTAACTCATTTTGTTGTCTTCTTCAATAGTTTTTCCCGTTTGAAGACAAATCAAAATATTGTGTATTTTATAATCTTCTTTTTCAATATAATGAACATCATTAGTGCATACAAGTCCTATATCTAATTCTTTCGCAATTTTGGGGATATTTTCCATAACTATCATGTCTTCTCTTGAAGAATGATTTTGCAATTCTAAGTAAAAATCTTCCCCGTAAATACTTTTCAATTCCTTGGCTACATCCTTTGCCTTATCATAACCATATCTTATTAGAGATTCTTGAACTTCTCCTTTCAAACAAGCAGACAAAGCTATTATTCCTTCAGAATATTTTCTTAAGGTGTCTTTATCAACTCTTGGTTTGTAATAAAATCCCTCAACATATCCTAAAGAAACTATCTTCATCAAATTAGAATATCCTGTTTGATTTTTGGCTAAAAGAACTAAATGATTATAGAACTTATTTTCAGGATTTTTTATTTTATGATCCTTATTGGTAGTGTAAATTTCACAACCAATTATAGGTTTTATATTTCTTTTTTTGCATTCTTTATAAAACTTTACTGTTCCAAACATACTGCCATGATCAGTAATAGCGATGGCTTTCATTTGTAAATCTTGGACTTTATCTAAAAGTTTTTCGATTGGAGAAAACCCATCTAGTAAACTGTATTCTGTATGAACATGTAAATGCGTAAACGTATCTATCATTTCAAACTCCTTTAGCCTTATTTTATAATAAGTTTGGTTATTTTAAAAGAAAAATTGCTGACAATTATAAATCATCAGCAATTTTTTTAAGTTTATTAAGTCTGTAACTAACTCCAGATTTTGAAATCTTAGGAGTCATCATTTCTCCCAATTCTTTTAGTGAAACATCTGGATTTTCAATTCTAGCATACGCTAGTTCCAACAATAATGGATCTAGTGATTCCAAACCTATTGAATTTTCAATTTTTTCAATAATAAGTTTTTGCTTCAAAGCAGCATCTACAGTTTTGTTCAAATTTGCTGTTTCAAAATTAAATCTTCTATTGACATTGTTTTTGATATCTTTCAAAGCTCTTACATTTTCAAGTTTTAAAACACTATTATACGCTTTAATTAAACTCAAAAAATCAGATATAGCTTCAGCTTCTTTTATATACAAAACGTAATTGTCGCTTCTTTCGAAAATAGATGATTTGATTCCAAAAGAATTGAGAATATCTCGAACCTGATTACTAACATTTTCTTGTTTGAAAATCATCTCTAAATGATACATCTTTGATGGATCATAGCAAAAACCAGTCCCCAAAAAAGCTCCCTGCAAGAAACTTATTTTTTTGATATTTGTGTCGATAATTTCTTCATCGATTCCTGAATCAAAATCAAATGGACTAGTTGATGTGTGTGTATCATCGCAAAATTGTTTCGATATTTTCTCGTCAATTAGTATTTCGTATATATTTTTCTTTCTAAGATTGTTATTGTGAATAACTTTCATATCACATTCATAATTGTAAAGTTTTTTCAAATTAGCAAAAATTAGTCTTGCAACTGGATTGCTTTCTGTCTTTAAAGTAATCTTCACTCCCAATGAATTGTAATTCAAAGTCCCTATCGTCTTAGTAAAAGCTGAAAGCATCGCCAAAACATCATAATCGTCAAGATTTGTAATTATCTCAGTTTTAATATCAGATGAAAAGCTCATATCCTCACCTTTTTTCTATATATGATTTGGCTGTTTTAATCATGTTTTTTTCTGCGCTGTGACGCACATATCTCAAAGCTTTGTCAGGATTCATAAAATCTCCTTCTGCAAAGCCCTCTTCTCTTTGTGGGATAATATTATTATCTTTCGTTACCATATAAAAATAGTGAACTGTTTTTAGAACTTTAGTGCCATCCATATGTCTGTATTTATATTTTACATATCCAATATATTTTACAATTTCGGCTCTTAGTCCTGATTCTTCAAAAACTTCTCTAATTGCAGTTTGTTCTAAGCTTTCTCCTTTCTCTACCCTACCTTTAGGAAGAACCCATTCACCACGGAACTTTTTAAGCACAGCAACATTACCATTATTGATAACAACCCCACCTGCACTTATTTCTTCCATATATCCTCCTGTATTTTATTTTGAAAATCTAATACTATTATAAACTGAATTTAAAATATTTAAAAGTCAAAGCAAAATTTAAAAATTATTTCATTTAATTTTCACTACTATATATGATACAATAGTAGTAGGAAGGTGTGAAATGAAGAAGAACAAATTAGAAGAATATATAGATAACGCTATAAGCGACAATGATTTTTCGAAAGTTGGAGAAATCATTGAAAAATCAATCGACATGGCATTGGATTTATCCAAAAACGGTCTAAATGTAGTTATGAATACATTTAATCTAAAACCTAAAACTAAACAACAATACTTGGCAAATAATGACCCGAAGTTGGTCACTCAAAAAAAGATTAATCCCAAAAACTACTTTGCAATCAGAAACATAAGTTATGCTATAGGCGCTATGACTTTGTTTGGTTCGGTCGGATCGTTGACCCATAGTTTACCCGATCTGTTTTCTGGTATTATGATAAGTTTTGGATTTGGTGTTGTGGGTTTTTTGTCACATATACACGCATCAAAATTACAACGATTTTTAAGATACAAAACAGAAATTGGAGACAATAAAATTTTAAGCGTAGAAGATTTTGCATCAGCAGTTAATCTTCCTGTTGAAAAATGTAGTAAGGAACTAATTTATTTCATAAATAAAAGATACTTCCCTCAAGCTCGTGTTGTGGAAAACGGTCATTTATTTTTATTGGACAGGACAAGCTACGATGCATACAAAGCTCATTATTTAGATGAAAGCAAATCAGAAGAAAACCAAAAAGAGATTGAATCTAACAGAGATATTACTAATTATATTACGATAACTGAAAATTTAATCACATCTGTTAAGGATTTTGATTTCAAACAAGATGTCATTAAATTAAAAGATTTGTTAGTATCAATAAATAACCAAATTCAAAACGATAATTCTGATATAAACGGTCTGAATAAATTCGTAGATTATTATACGCCAACTGCAATAAATTTGGTGAAAAACTACATTCAATTTGAAAATGAAAAGAATGATATATTAAGCGTAGAAAAATCAAAGGGCGACATTAAAAATGCCATTGAGAATATTAACAAAGCTTTTTCAAAATTATTAACGGACTTGTATAGCGATGATATTCTCAATATTAACTCAGAAATAGAAGTAATGAATACTTTGTTATCTCAAGACGGATTGATTGAGAAGAATACAATGTTTAAGAGAGGTGCTAAATAATGGAAGATAAACCAATTAAATTGACATTAGATGTAGAAGAGCCTACACTAGATGAAGTCAAAGAAGATGAAGTTTTTTATCCAGAATTTGAACAAAAAGTTAATCTTACTCCTGAAGAACAAAAAACAGTTGATGAATTTGTAAAACAAATTGATTTGTCTAATTCCAATATAGTTTTACAATATGGAGTAGGAGCACAAAAGAAAATTGCTAGTTTCTCTGAAAAAACTTTAAATTCAGTAAAGACAAAAGATCTTGGAGAAGTTGGTAATCTTTTATCTTCCGTTGTTACAGAATTAAAATCATTTGATGAAACTGAAGATAAAGGTGTGTTTGGTTTTTTCAAAAAAGGTGCAAATAAAATTACTGCTTTGAGAGCAAACTACGAAAAGGCTGAAAAAAATGTAGATGAGATTTCAAAAATTTTAGAAAATCATCAAATTACTTTGATGAAAGATATTTCATTGTTAGACCAAATGTATAAGCTAAATGAGCAATATTTTAAGGAATTAAGCATGTACATTCTTGCTGGACAAAAGAAATTGGATCAAGTAAGAAATGAAGAACTTCCAAATATGCTCAAAGAGGCCGAAAATTCTCCTAATTCTATCACTGCGCAAAAAGCAAATGATTTAAGAGATTTGGCTACTAGATTCGAAAAAAAATTACACGATCTTGAGCTTACGAGAATGGTGAGTTTGCAAATGGCTCCACAAATAAGAATGGTGCAATCTTCTAATGCTGTTATGGTTGAAAAAATCCAATCTACAATAGTGAATACTATTCCTATTTGGAAAAACCAAATGGTTTTATCATTAGGTGTTTACCATAATTCTCAAGCAGCAGAAGCTCAAAAGAAAGTAACAGACTTGACTAATGATTTGTTGCGTAAAAACGCTGACACATTGAAGATGAGTACGATAGAAACCGCAAAAGCTACTGAACGAGGAATTGTAGATGTGGAAACTATTAGACACACTAACGAACAATTAATCAGTGCTTTGGACGAAGTTCGTAATATTCAAATTGAAGGTCATGAAAATAGAGTAAAAGCAAAGCAAGAATTAATGGCAATGGAACAAGAATTAAAAAACAGACTTTTGAATAAGCCTAATTAAATTTACGGAGTGGTATTTATAATATCGCTCCTTTTTTGTTGAAAATTCTACTTCTTTATAATAAAATATACTAAATATTTAATGGAGGTATTATGAAAGAAAAAGTTTTTCACTCAATGGGAATATACAAACTTTTTTACTTATTATCAGCTATTTTGATGTTAGTATCTTTTTTGTTCAATTCTCCCACAGAAATTTTTACTGGTTTAATAACAATAATTAAAAGTCCTTGTACTTTAATTACAGACTACATGTACTTAGCGAATATTGGTGCAGCGTTTTTTAATGCGGGGTTGATTTGTTTATTATCAACACTATTGTCGTATAGTTTTAAGGTTGTTATCTCTGGTCCAGGAGTTGCGGCTATTTTTACAATGACCGGATTTGCTTTTTTCGGAAAAAATATTTTCAATACAATTCCAATAACAATTGGTGTATTGCTTTATGCTAAAATAGAAAACACATCAAAAGCATCTGTAATACTTCCAGCATTATTTGGTAGTGCATTAGGTCCTTTGGTCAGCGAAATCGCTTTTGACTTCAGCTTATCAATTGTTCATTCAATTATAATAAGTTATCTAGTTGGAATAAGTATTGGTATTATTATGGTGCCTTTATCAGGAGCTTTTTTGAGATTCCACCAAGGTTATAATCTTTATAATATGGGATTTACAGCTGGGATAATCGGTATGCTTTATGTAGGAATTTTAAGGATGTTTAATGTGAACATAAAATCTGTAAACATGGTATACCCAGTTAATGATATTAGAATAATAATATTTTTGTATTTGCTTTTTATCTCAATATTTTTATTGGGATTTATCAAAAATAATATGTCTTTTCACGGTTACGAAAATATTATGTATAATTCAGGTAGATTAGCGACTGATTTTATATCACTTGATGGTTTGTACCAAACTATGATTAATATGGGCATAATGGGGCTTATAGCTACAACATATATCATTATTGTGGGTGGTCATATAAGTGGCCCTATTATCGGCGGAATTTTTACTGTAACTGGATTTTCAGCATTTGGTAAACATCCTAAAAACACTATTCCTATTTTAATTGGTGTATTCTTGGCATCTATTTTGAATACATTTAATCCTCTATCAACATCTAGTCTTTTGGCAGCATTATTTGGAACGACACTTGCTCCTATAGCTGGTGAATTTGGATTTTTCAGAGGTGTGTTGGCAGGATTTTTGCACATGGCAATGGTTCTAAATATAGGAGTGGTTCACGGCGGTGTTAATCTGTACAATAATGGTTTTTCAGGAGGATTTGTAGCTGGAATTTTGGTTCCAGTATTTAGCGAAATGGATAATTTCTTAATGAGAGTGAGGTTAAAAAACGATGATTAGTAACGAAGAAAAAAAAGCTAAATTAATCGTGTCGGAAATTTTAAGTTATTTTTTCATGTACGACACAAAAAGTATAAGAATAGATTCAGAATTCAAAGACGATAAGTTAATTATAATTGCTGAAGGAATCCCCGCAAAAACTCCACAGCATCTTGAAGACATGACACGACTTATCAATGTTAGTAGATCTCCTCAGATAGAAGATTACTACGCAAATTTATTGGGCTGGGAATCGGATTATAATGATATCAATTTACTTGGTTCAATGGTTGACTCTGGTATTATTTCTTATGATGGTAAAATTTTGAGTTTTTACGTTGAGCGTCATTTAATATAGTTTTTAAATAAAATACGGTAGTGTGATATTCCTCACACTACCGTTATTTTTTCTATTATATTGCTATATCGTCTTTTAAATATGGTATTCCATCTGCTGTCGGTGCTTTTGTTTTTCCTCCGAATAATATCAAAACAACTAATGTTGCTACATAAGGAATCATTGATATTAGTTCTGAAGGTATTGGAAGATTTGTTCCACCTAATACAACAGATATTGATTGTGCAAATCCGAAAAACAAAGCTGCTAGCATAACACCTTGAGGAGTCCATTTACCGAATATTACTGTTACCAAAGCTATGAAACCTTGACCAGCTACTAATGCCGGGAAGAATGAAGATACCAATGATATTGACATTGTAGCTCCACCTAAACCTGCCATAAATCCAGAGAATAAAACTGCCATGTATCTAACAAAAAATACATTTATGTTTAATGTTTCTGCTGCTTTTGGATGTTCACCAACTGCAATCAATCTCATTCCCCATTTTGTTTTGTACATGAATATATAAATCAAGCACACCAAAACAAATACCAAGTATACTGTAACTGGAAGAGAAATTATATTCGCTAAGAATTTGTTTTCAATTCCATTAAATAAGACTGGAATCTTATATTGTGTTTCGATTGATTTAGTTTGAGTTGCTCCGTTAAAAAATATTCTTGAAACAAATAGTGCAACACCTGGTCCTAAATAGTTGATAGCTATTGCAGAAATAGTTTGATCTCCTGCAAATGAAATGGATACAATTGCGTGTATCAATGAAAATACCATTCCACTAAGTCCACCGCACAAAAATGCTAGCCAAGGGTTATGTGTATAGTATCCCACAGTCGCTGCAATCAAAGCTCCGATTGTCATCATACCTTCAAGCCCGATGTTTGTAACTCCTGATTTTTCAGAAACCATTCCACCTAGTCCAGCGTATAAAATAGGAGTCGCATTGATTAATGTATTACCTATTACTAATCCTAAAAGAACTAAGTTCATTATTTGCCTCCTTTATTTTTAAATCTCGATTTTATTATTCTAAACATCAATGGAATTGCAGTGAATAAAATTATTGTTCCCATAATTATGTTAATCATTTCAGTTGGCGCATGCAAAACTCTCTGAACATTAGCCCCACTGTATTTTAATCCACCGAAGAACAATCCAGAGAATATACATCCAATTGGATTATTGTTTGCAAGTAAACTTACTGCAAGTCCGTCAAATCCAAAATTTTCCATGCTGGATAAAGCTGAAATTGTGTATCTATATCCTAACACTTGAGTGATTCCACCAAGAGCACACACAGCTCCACTGATTGCCATAGATAATGTCAATTTATGGTTAACATCTATTCCACCGTATTTCGCTGCATCTTGGTTAAGACCCACAGCTTTTAATTCGTATCCCAAGTTTGTTTTCTTCAAAATATACCATAACAAAATTGCTGCAATTATTGCCAATATCAATCCCATGTGAATAGGTGCTTTGAAGAAGTTATCAATTGCTTTAGGAAGTCCTTTTACATTTTGCATCAATGTAATCTTCGCTGTTTCTTGAACTTCATGAGTACCCATTGAGTTAGGTGCTTTGAATTTTGGATAGTTTGCAACCATGTTGTTTAAATAAAATGCAATCCAATTCAGCATTATTGTAGAGATAACTTCGTGGATTCCAAATTTTGCTTTCAAAAATCCAGCTAGTGCTCCAAAAGCTGCCCCAGCTAACATTCCCACAATTATTACTACAGGTACATGAATAAATGCTGGTAAGTGAAGATTATATCCCAATAAAAATGCTACCATTGTTCCAACAATGTATTGACCTTCTGCCCCGATATTGAATAAACCTGTTTTAAAAGCAAATGCAACGCCAAGTCCAGTAAATATAATTGGAATAGCATTTACAATTGTCCAACCAACATTCTTCGGTCTTTTAAATATTCCTTCAAGCATTAGCTTATATGCTTCTAAAGGACTATAACCTGCTAATACTAAAGCCAAGGCTCCAACTAATAAACCTATAACGATAGATAAAAGCATGAAGAATAGCTTGTTGTACTTTGTGAATATTGAAATTTGTTCATTGTTATTTTTCATCAACAACACCCCCAGCCATTAATCTACCAAGTTCCATTTCATTAGTTTCTTTTGCTGGTTTTTCTCCAACGATTTTGCCATCAAATATAACTGCTATATTATCTGATAAATCCATTATTTCATCTAATTCAAATGAAACTAACAATACTGCTTTGTTTTTGTTTCTTTGATCTACTAAATATTTGTGAATAAATTCTATTGCCCCAACATCCAATCCTCTGGTTGGTTGAGCAGCTATTAACAAATCAGGATTGTTGGAAATTTCTCTTGCGATAATTACCTTTTGTTGATTACCTCCTGACAAATTCTTTGTTTTTTGATGATAATCATTAGGTCTGATATCGAATTTTTCGATTAATTGTTTTGCATTGTTGTTTATAGCATCAAAATCTAGCTTTAATCCTTTGCTAAAAGGTTTCTTTTTAACATTTTCCAAAATTAGATTGTCGGCTATAGAATAATCCAATATAAGTCCGTGTTTTTGTCTATCTTCTGGAATAGTATTCATTCCTGAATCTATAATATCTCTTGGAGAATGATTTGTAATTTCTTTTCCTTTTAATGTAACCCTTCCAGATTCTATTTTTCTAAGACCAGTAATTGCCTCAATGAACTCCGATTGGCCATTGCCATCTACGCCTGCAACGCCAACAATTTCTCCTCTCCTTACTTGAAGATTCAAATTCTTTACAGCATCAATATTTCTGGAATCTTTTACAACCAAATCCTTAATATCTAATACAACTTCGCCTGGCTCTTGGTCTTGTTTTTCAACATTAAATCTTACATCACGACCAACCATTTTTTCTGCTAAAATATTTTCATCGATTTCTTTGACGTTTAATTTATCGATAAATTTTCCACGTCTAATAACCGTACAATAATCTGCCATTGCTTTAATTTCAGATAATTTATGTGTAATTATTATTATTGATTTTCCTAATTCTGTAAGATTTTTTACAATTTTTATAAAATCATCTATTTCTTGTGGAGTTAAAACCGCTGTTGGTTCATCAAATATCAAAATATCCGCTCCACGATATAGACATTTTAAGATTTCAACTCTTTGTTGCATTCCTACTGAAATATCAGAAACTTTCGCTTCTGGATCAATCATCAAACCGTATTTTTCAGACAATTCTTTTACTGTATCTATTGATTTTTTATTATCCAGAATTCCGTTTTTACTCGTTATTTCTTTTCCTAAAACAATATTTTGATAAACAGTAAACGGTTCTATAAGCATAAAGTGTTGATGCACCATTCCGATACCCGTTTGTATTGCTAACTTAGGAGTCATTTGATCAAAAGTTTTTCCTTTTACTGTAATGCTTCCAGATGTAGGTTCATACAACCCATAAAGTATATTCATTAGAGTTGTCTTCCCAGCTCCGTTTTCACCTAACAAAGCATGAACCTCTCCTTCATGGAGCGTGAAATTTACATTATCAAGTACTTTATTGCTGCCAAAAGATTTTGATATGTCTTTTAAATCTACAACAATGTTTTTTTCATCGTTCATGTTTTTCCCTTTCATTTTTAAAAATAGTTATAAAAACAGGGATTTTTCAATCCCTGTTATCAACCTTATTTATCAAATCCGAATTCTGTAAATTCTTTTTCGTTTTGTGGAACTTTGATTTTTCCTTCTTTGATGTCATTCTTTAAGCTTTCAACTTTGTCTTTAACATCTTTTGCTACTAAATCATTGTTTGCGTAAGCGATATCTACAGCATTTCCATCTTTTAATGAATAAGTTACTGTACTTCCACCTTCAAACTTACCGTCTTTAATATCTTTTGAGATTTTTTGTACAGCAACATTAACACCTTTTACTGTAGAAACTAAAATATTTTTAGGAGCATCTGCTGATTGGTCTCTATCAACACCAATAACGTATTTGTTATTGTCGATAGCAGCTTGAATAACGCCATATCCAGTACCACCTGCTGCGTGGAAAATAACATCTACACCTTTTTGATACATTAAGTTAGCAATAGATTTACCTTTATCTGGTGCAGCATAACTATCAGCATATTGTGATTGGAATTCAATAGGTTGTTTCTTTTGTCTTTCAGCTTCCTTTACTCCTGCTTTGAATCCGTATTCAAATCTGTCGATTACATCACTCTTCATACCACCAATAAAACCAACTTTATTTGTTTTAGTAGTCATACCAGCAATGTACCCAACTAAGAATGAGTTTTCGTTATCTGCAAATAAAACCCCAATCATATTTGGTCTCTTTTCTACATTTGCATTATCAATTATTGCGTATTTTTGGTCTGTGTTTTCTTTTGCTGCAGCATCTGTTGCTTTAAATAATGCATATCCAATTGTAAATATTACATCACTTTCATCATCCAATGCTGTTTCCATATTTGGAGCATATTCTGCTTCTTTGTGTGATTCGATATATCTGTAATCCAACCATCCTTCTTTTTTAGCATTTTCAAATCCTTCATATGCTGATTGGTTGAAAGATTTATCGTTAATTCCACCTTGGTCAGTAACCATAGTAACTTTTACTTTTTCTTTCTTGTCGTTTTTATCTGAAGATTTTCCATTATCAGATGAATCTTTGCCAGCACCACCACAAGCTGTTGCAAAAACCATACTTAAACAAAGAAATAAAGCAATTATTTTTTTGTAAATTTTTGACATAATGTCCTCCTTAAATTTTTGTGATAACATTTGCTTATATTTAAGAAATTAAATAATAATTTATCGACTTTTATTCATTAACATAAACGTTGTTATCGTGTAAATATAGATACCTTCTATACAATATAATATTATCAATTATTAACAATATTGTCAAACGAAAAATGAATTTAACATCGCTTTACTTTTCTGGTATTATATATATAATTATAAATAAAAAAATACTAAAGGAGACAAAATGAAACATTTAGTTTTGTGTGGCTGTGGTCACGGACATATTTTTGTAATCAAAAATATAAAACAAAAATATCCAGATATCAAAATAACTGTTATAACAGATAACGAATACCAATATTATTCCGGTATGTATACTGGTTTTTTGGAAGGAGTATACTCTCATGATGAGATATGCTTTGATGTAAGAAAAGTTTGTAAAAAATACGGTGCAGATTTGATCTTCGATAAAATCGTAAAAATCGATGATGAAAATAAAAAAGTCATAGCGAAAAATCACACAGTAGACTACGATTACTTGAGCATTAACTTAGGAGCGACTCAAAAAACTATTGGAATTGGAGAAAATATAATAAATTCAAAGCCTATAAACACAATTATCGATTTAAAAGAAAAAATCAAATACACTGATAAAAATATCCTTATATTAGGAGCTGGTGCAAGTGGATTGGAATTAGCTTTCGTGCTTAAGACTATTTATCCCGACAAGAATATATCCATAGTAACAAGAGGTAGTGTGAATATGGAAGGATTTAGCGACAAAGCTAATAAAAAAGCTAGAAAGTTATTAAGTAAAAAAGGTATAAAGGTTTACGAAAACAAAAACGTATCTTCTATTGATAAAATAGATATAGATTTTGATAAATTGATAATGTGCATTGGTTCTAGCGGTGTGAATATTGATTTTGGAAGTTTAAATACAACCGATAAAAACTTCTTGATTTCCGATGAGTATATGAGAATTTCGGACAAAATATTTGCCGTTGGAGATTGTGTTAGTATCGACAAATATCCTAAATTACCAAAAGCTGGTGTGTATGCTATAAGACAATCGCCTATTTTAATGAAAAATATTGCACATACATTGAACGATGAAGAATTAGAATCTTATGTTCCAGACACTGATCCTATGCAAATTTTATATTGTGGAAATGAAAAAGCGCTATTATATTATAAAGGATTCACGTTGTATTCTCATCTTTCATTCGTACTAAAAAGATATATCGATAAAAAATATATGAAATATTAAAATCCCTCTCGCGAGGGATTTTTTTAGTCTATTTCTTTTCTTTCTTTTTCTTCTTGTTCTAATGTTTTTTCTGGAATAATAATATTCAAGAAAAATACTATTAGAGTTGCAACAACTACAGGTGATGCTGTGAACACCATTCTGAACCATTGTGGGAAATATCTCACAGCGTTCGGTCCAACTTGTGTTATACCCATTCCAAGCGCAACTCCTAATCCAACTATAGTTGTATTTCTTACGCTCATTTCGCTTGAAGTTATAAGTTTCATACCACTCATGGCTATTTGTGCAAATACTGATATAGTTGCTCCACCGATTACAGCCTGTGGAACTGAAAGCATCAATGCTCCAAATTTTGGGATTAATCCACAGATAAATACCATACTAGCAGTAATCAACAAAACTTTTCTTGCAATTACTTTTGTCATTGATACAATTCCAACGTTTTGTGAATATGTGGCAGTTGGAAGCGCTCCTATGAATGCACCAATAACACTTACAATACCATTTGCTTTTATTCCTCCCGATAATTCTACATCAGTAGGTTCACGATCCATTCCACCTACAGTTGTACTAGTTAAATCTCCAACTGCTTGAACAGAGTTTACGATGTACATAATTGACATAGTCAATATAGCATCCACATGGAAATGGAATTTGAATGGATAAATTTGTGGAAGCATAAACCAAGAAGCACTAACAACATTGTCAAATTTAACCATTCCTAAAAATAATGAAATTATATATCCTACAATAATTCCAACCAAAATTGCCGCTAATTTTATGTAACCTTTCATAAACATATTACAAAACAAAACAACACATAAAGTTATAATTGCTACAACCCAGTTTCTGATTTCTCCTTGCATAGGTCCATTTCCACCTGACATATAATTTACAGCCACCGAATACAAACTAAGCCCAATTGTTAATACAACTGTACCCGAAACTATAGGAGGAAAGAACTTCCTAATTTTTCCAATAAATACTCCCGTGAATATCGCCACAATACCACCAACCAACTGTGATGCATACACAGCACCTATTCCATATTGTTTTCCAATTGATAATAAAACTGGAATGTAAGCAAAACTAACGCCCATAATAACTGGTAATTTTGCACCAAATTTTAAAACTGGATACAATTGTAATAATGTCGCTATTGCAGCAATAAACATTCCAGCTTGAATCAAATAAATTGCTTGAGCATCCGTAATGGCATGTTCGCTTGATTTTAAAGCACTCGCCAAGACTATTGATGGCAACGCATTACCCACAATCATTGCCAACAAGTGTTGCATAGCTATCGGAAATGATTTAAGCATGGAAGGTTTGCCATAATAATCAAATAATGAATTCGAATTACTTTTCATATACACTCTCCTTATAATTTTATCAAAGTATATTTTATATTAAATTCAAAATAATTTAAAGAGCATTAAAAAAATACTTCCAAAAACAACAAATCAATTTCTTGTTTTGGAAGTACTATTATTATTTTACAAATCTAGTTCCTGTTAAACCATTGATTCCTTCTTTTGCTTTTTCCAAAGAAGTTATCAAAGCAGTTTTACCTTCACCTGATTGGATAAAACTCAAGCAAGCCTTAACCTTAGGTAGCATAGATCCTTCTGCGAATTGTTTTTCTTCTATTAACTTTTGTGCTCTTGACAAGTTTAACTCATCCAAGCCTTCTTCATTTTCTGTCCCATAATTAATGCATACTTTTTCTACTGCAGTTAAAATGATTAACAAATCTGCATCAGAAATTTCCGCTAATTTTTCTGAAGTGAAATCCTTATCTATAACAGCTCCTATACCTTCTAATTGTCCATCATTTTCTACGACAGGAATTCCTCCTCCACCTCCAGCAATAACGATGAAATTTTCTTTAGTCAAAGTATTGATTTCTTCTTTTTCAATAATATCAATTGGTTTTGGAGATGGAACAACTCTTCTGTATCCTCTGTTTGCATCTTCTTTAAAAGTATATCCACTTTCTGCAGCAAGTTTTTCAGATTCTTCTTTTGAATAAAATAATCCCACAGGTTTTGTTGGATTAGCAAAAGCTTCATCATTCTTATCCACTTTAACTTGTGTAATTATAGTAGACACTGCGTTTTTCATGTTTCTTTTTGATAATTCGTTTTTGATAGCCTTTTGTAAATGATATCCTATGTATCCTTGGCTCATAGCAACACATTCTGCAAATGGCATGTTAGAAATTTGTGGATTAGAATTATGAGCAGTTTCCATAGCCAAATTAATCATACCAACTTGTGGACCATTTCCATGGCAAACGATAACTTCGTTACCATCTTCAACTAAATCAACTATAGAAATAGCTGTTTTTCTAACAGCTTTGATTTGTTCTTCAAGTGAATTTCCGAGAGCGTTTCCACCTAATGCTAAAACTACTTTCTTCATTTTAACTCCTTTTATAAATTAAAAATAGTATCCAAATATAAAATCCCAATGTTAAACATTGAGATTTTAATTATTAAGACACTTCGATAAATATATATTACACTGATTTTATAAAAAATACAAGCTTTTTAGGAATTTTTTGTAATTTTTTCTGTTAAATTGTTGCTAGTTCTGGTAAAATTTGACATACCTTTTTCATATTCTCTGATTAATCTTTCACCAACTTCTGTTAATGTCGATCCTCCGCCATTGGCTCCTCCAATTTCGGTATCCACAAACTTCTCTCCATAAATTTTTTCGCTATTTTTTATAATATTAAAAGCTTTGCTGTAACTCATTTTGAGATTTTTTGAAGCCTTGTTAAGAGATTTTGTCTTGTCAATTTCTTTTAAAAGCAAGTAATTGCCTTTCCCGAAAAACTTTTTACCATTATCGTCTTCAAACCAAAATTTACAATTCACCTTCATTTTTAAGCTCCTCAATTTTATCCTCAGTTTCCTTAATCCATACAGGAATTATACAATCAAAATCATTGTAAATTGTTAATATTCTTCCGAACTCTTCTGTCAAATCTACTTCATTTTCTCCGTTTAACTTCGGCTCTAAAATATCTAAAATTGTGTAAATTGCAAGAATTCTGTAAAATAATCTAGGAATTTTGCCATTAAAATATGATTTTAGTAATGAATAATAGAAGATTCGGCTATTTTCATCAACTTCATTAATTTTTCTAAATTCAAAGAAAGAATCTCCCATATAGCTGATATTTTTAGAAACAAAATTCAAATTATCATCGGGACAAATGGATTTAAGATTATCAAACAAATAAATATTGCTCAATTTTCTTGAATCAATTAAATATCTGTTCTTTTCAATATAATCAAAAACAATATAATCCTTATCCCCTCTGAAATTCGTCATGGAATAATTGTATATAAGATTGTTGATTTTATAATTGAAAATCTTCGACCAAGTAGAATCGTCATCTATTTGGCTATCTTGATGTAATTTTCTGAGAACCTCTCCTATTTCACTTCCAAGTTGTATTTGTTTATCATAAGGTATGGGCTCTGAAAGATTTTGTATGAATTTCTTAATTATAAAAGTATGGCCATTTTCATAACCACTATCTTCAATTTTAGCAAATTTATCATTAAACTCATAGAGTAAATGACTGTTTTTACTATTAAAATTCAAAAAAGACTCCAAATCTCCTTCATATAATTCAACTATATATTTGCCTGAATCAGTAATCACAATATACTTATCATCTTGTAATTCATAGTCATTAATTTTCTTATCTTTAAAAAATTGTAAATCTTTGATTTCCATATAATCACCAATACAATTTTATCATTAATAATCAGAATTTTAAAACAAAATATTTATTCAGAAATTTTCCTCTCAATTTCTGACGTTTTTTTCATTTTTAAAATTTCATCTGCGTAAATTTTTGCTTCTTCAAATGAATTGTTAGCGATAACATCTTTTATTTTTGGAATTGAAGCTGCTGGCGCAGAAAATTCATCTAATCCCATACCCAAAAGAAGTTTCGTTGCTTTAGTATCACCGGCAAATCCTCCACACATTCCAGTCCATTTTCCGTGTTTGTGGCTAACATCAATAACCTTTTTGATAGCTCTAAGAACTGCTGGATTGTATGTGTTATAAAGACTTGAAATTTTATCATTTCCTCTATCACTTGCTAAGACATATTGCGTCAAGTCATTGGTTCCAATACTAAAGAAATCAACGTATTCTATTAAATCTTCGGCGACAATAACACTTGCTGGCGTTTCAATCATTATACCAACTTCTATATTTTCATCGAAATCAATATTTTTATCTCTCAATTCATCTTTATTATTTTCAATTATTTCAAGTGCTTTTTCTATTTCTTCAACTGAAATAACCATAGGAAGCATAATCCTTATTTTTCCGAATGCAGAAGCTCTCAATATTGCTTTGATTTGAGCATCAAAAACATCCTTCATATCAAAACAAAATCTCAAAGCTCTCCAACCTAAAAATGGATTATCTTCTTTAGGAAACTTGTAATAAGGAAGTTCTTTGTCTCCACCAATATCTAAGGTTCTAATAATTACAGATTTCCCGTCTAAAATTTCCACTACTTTTTTATAAGATTTAAATTGTTCATCTTCTGTCGGGAAATTGTCATTATACATATACAAAAATTCTGTTCTAAATAAACCAACGCCTTCAGCACCAGATTCTAAGCCTTTTTCTAAATCTTCAATATTTCCGATATTTGTCATTACATCAACGTCTCTTCCATCTTTAGTAATTGCTTTGTTATACCTGTTTTTTTCAAGCCTTGACTTTTCATCATCCAATTCAGACTTTTTATTTTTGTATTCTAAAAGAGTTTTTTCATCAGGATCAATTATACAGATTCCCTTATATGAATCTATAATAACCGTTTGAGAATCCTTAACATTTTCTGTTATATCTTTCATGCCAACAAGACAAGCAATACCTAAGGTTTGCGCAATAATTGAAGTGTGTGCAGTTTTTCCTCCCAAGTCCATTAAAAATCCAACAACATTATCTTTATCAATTATTGATGTTTCATAAGGAGTCAGCTCTTTTGAAACCAAAATAGTATTAGGTTCTAATGAATCTAGTTTCTGATTTTCAATTCCTTTTATTTTGTACAGTAATTGTTGACCGATATCTTTATAGTCGGACGCTCTTTCTCTCATATACTCATTGTCTAGCGACTGCATCATTATAACCATTTCATCAATCGTATCATTTAAAGCTTTGTCGCTTGCAAAATTTTCATTAATTTTTGAAATCACACTTTCTGATAGAAAAGGATCGTCCAACATACTTAAATGGGCTTCTATAACTTGTTTTTGTGTATCATTGTCAACTTTTGTTTCTGATAATATTGTTTTGTAATCATTCAAAGCTTTATTAAATTTATCAACATGAAGTTTAATTTCATCATCAGAAATTTTTTCGCTACTTATCTTAACTTCTTGTTTTTTCATAAGTTTAATTTTGCCAATAGCTAAATTTTCACTTGCAATAATACCTTTTTTAATTAAACTCATAATACCTCCTGATAAATCATGACCACCCGTAAAACGGGTGGTTTGTTCATGGGCTATAAGCCCGAGTGATACCAACCAGCGTCTCAAGGCGCTGGTTTTCACTCTGTTCAA
>NZ_JAGYZD010000165.1 GCF_018371055.1 Finegoldia magna
TATTTCTATGATTGACTCTGATATTTTGTTGTGGCCTGTGTTTGTCGATTTTTCGGTGAAGGACTGGTTTAAGAATGAGTTTGAGGACTACAAGAAACAATCACAGCTTGTACCGATGCCGGTGTTGTTTGTGAATTCGTTTGTGAATGAGGATGACAGAGCGAATGGTGGTGCTTATGTGTTTTACCAAGGGAAGGTTGTTGAGGAATTGGAGCCAGGGAAAGAGGGCGTGTTGAGGTATGAGTTTGTAAGGTGAGGTATTAGAGAGAGTTTGTGTTGAGGTAGGTTTTGAGTGAGTGGTAAGTTTTTTAGATGGGGTTAGAGAGTTCGTGGATAGATAGACAGGGACGAGTTTTTGTTGCTAGATTTACTCTGTTTCAAACCAGAATAAAAGGTTTAACTTCACTCGTCTGGCTTCCAAAAACTGGAAAACTCTAATCTCGAAATCCTAAAATTTGAAGCACGCTTCGCTTACGCGGTCAAATTTTGGCCGGATTTCTGCGATTGAATTTTCACAATTTTTTCCAGATGACTCGCTTAGTTAAAGCCTTTTATTCTAAAGAATCACACCTCATGGGGATTAGGGGAGAAAGTTGATAATTCAACTCTCAAAATCCTAAATCAGTCCGCTAGCTTCGCTTGCGCTTCCTGATTTTGGCGGATTTTTTCGAATGAATTTTCGTTTGAATGGGGATTGCTAAGGTAGGTTATGATGGGGTTATTTTGTTGGATTGGGTGTAGAGAGTTCGTGTGAAGATAGACAGGGACAGGGATTTGGTTGCAAGATGGAGTTAGAGAATTCGTGAGGAGATAGGTTTTGAGTTAGGGGTTGTTAGATGGGTGCAGAGAATTCGTGTGTGGATAGACAGGGACGGGGTTTTGTTGCAGGATTTACTTTGTCGCGTACCAGAATAAAAGGTTTAACACACGAGTCTGGCTTCCAAAAACTGGAAAACTCTAATCTCGAAATCCTAAAATTTGAAGCACGCTTCGCTTACGCGGCCAAATTTTAGCCGGATTTCTGCGATTGAGTTTTCACAATTTTCTCCAGATGACTCGCTTAGTTAAAGCCTTTTATTCTAAAGGAATTTGTGGATAAAAGGTAATTTACAATAATAAAATTTAACGTGTGAAATTCGACACGTTTAGAAATTAAGCAGAAATTTACATAAAATAATGATAGGAAAGGATGGTGTTTGATGGGTCGTTTTATTGATGAGGAGCTTTTGTCTAAGAGGAGGGCTATTGAGCTTTGGGACAAGGGTTTGATTAATAACTTTGAGGTTGGTACTTACAAGGGTTTGCAGGAAATTCACGGGTTTTTGTTTCAGGATATTTTTGATTTCGCTGGGAGAACTCGTGATGTGAATTTGTCAAAGGGGAATTTCAGGTTTGCAAATTTGTTGTATTTAGAGAGCAATTTGGCGATTATTGAGAGGATGCCTGAGGGTTCTTTTGATGAGATTATTGAGAAGTATGTGGAGATGAATGTGGCGCATCCTTTCAGGGAAGGGAATGGTCGCGCGACTAGGATTTGGCTGGATTTGATGCTTAAAAAGAATTTGAATGTGTGTGTTGACTGGGCGATGGTGGACAGGGCTGATTATTTGAGTGCTATGGAGAGGTCGCCGGTGAATTCTTTGGAGATTAAACACTTGTTGAGGAATGCTTTGACAGAGAGGGTTGATGACAGGGGTGTTTATTTGCGTGGTATTCAACAGTCGTATGTGTATGAGGATTTGGATCGATATGATATTGAGGATATAGAGAAGTAAGGGAGTAAGGTGTAGAGTTCGTGTGAAGATAGAGAGTTCGTGTTGAGTGTTGTGCTTGACAGGGATTTTGTTGCAGGAACTAGGTTGTTTCATACCAGAATAAAAGGTTTAACTTCACTCGTCAACAAGGCGTAGGAGCAGGTTTGCTCGAATATCTGGTCTACAGAAATTTGTGATTTCTAAATCTTGGTCTCCTAAAATTTGAAGCACGCTTCGCTTACGCGGTCAAATTTTGGCCGGAGCCCTTCGATTTGAAATCAACAAAATTTCTTCCGAATGATATTCTTCGTCAAAACCCGCTTCCTACGTTAGTTTTTCTATCTAAATAGTATAGTTTTATTTCAAATAAAAAAAAATAGCAGATGCTTATTATCATAATAAATTTAATTGATTTGTTTTAATTATGATGTTCCATCAGCTATTTAAAAAAGTATTAAGTTGTTTATCTATAAATCGAATATTTTTCTCATAGAATTTCTTAGTTTTTCAATATCTTCGTCATCTAGTTTATAAATAATGTCTCCATATACCCTATGCATAGAAACTTCTCTTATTTTATTAACCATTGCAAATGCTTTTTCTTTACTTGGATTATTTTGATATTTTTTACAATCGATTGTGAAGCCACCTCTGTATTTTTTTCCGGATTTTTTACTAGTAATTGGTACTACTACAAATGTTTTGTGATCCTTATTAAATACAGAGGCAGCTATAGCGTAATGTTTTCCTGATAATTCTCCGCCTCTGCTATGAGAGAAGTCAATTAAGTATACTCCAAATTTTTCTATATCCATTTTTGTTTATGTACCTTTGCAAAAAATTAGGTGCGCCACGGTGGCACACCTTCGGTTAACCTTAACGAGTAAGGTTTTTTCTCCTTTATAACCGTATCCTTAACGAATAAGGCTTTTGGTAAATTTATTATACCATTAATATTAAAAATTAACAAGTAATTTTCAGGATATAAAAGGTAAAATTTTGTATCTCTAAACGAGAAAAAAGCAGATTACCACAATTGCTGTAGAATATCATCTGGAGAAAATAAGTATAAATCCAAGCGAAATGAACCGTTAAGAAATCTCACTGGTGCCAGAGCGAAGCTCGCACTTGAGATTTTAGGGTCATGAGCTTAGGATTTATTTATTTTCGTAAGCTAGATATTCGGGCAATTGTGCTTTTCTGCTTTGTACGAATGGATGTTGTGTATGTAATTGTGGTCTTCTGCTTAATATTACTATATACTATGTCGCAAATTTACACTACAATTAAATACAAGTTCTCACAAAAAAAGAAGCTGTTTTGCAGCTTCTTTCCTAATTATATTAGAATTTGTTTACTACATTTTCCAAGGATTCTAGTTTGATTTGTGGATCCCATGTTGCGCCACTGTCTTTTAGTTCTTGGATGTATTGTTGTTTGTTTGATTTGTAGTATTCTATGGTATCTTTTAGTCCTTTTACTGATTGTTTGAAGTTTTCAGTGTCTTTGACTTGGGATACTTTTTTGATTAGATATTCTTGTGATTTTTCTGGTTTTGTTTCTAATGATGTGCATCTGTTGACCATTTCTGTGAATAGTCTATCCATTTTTAGTGATGCGCCTGCTGTTCCGTTTTCGTATTTTTCTAATCTTTCTACAAATTCATCTAGTGTTGCTTTTTCATCATCTGTAAGTTCTTGTTGGTTGTCTTTTTTTGTTTCGTCTTTTTCTGTAGCTTCTGTTGTTTCTTCTGGTTTTTTGTCTTCTTTGTTTTCTTTGTCTTCTTTTTTGTTTTCTTGTGTGTCGGCTGCTGTGTCTTTTTTGTTGTTTTCAGCTGTTGATGTTGTTGTATCTGGTTTATTCAATGATTGTTCGCTGCTACAGCTTGATAATGATACTGAAGCTACAAGTGCAAGTAATAGTCCAAATTTTTTAATGTTTTTCATAAAATCCTCCTCCGATTTCTTTACATATATTATACCACTATTTCGATTTTCCAATCAGGAGAATGTCTACAATATAGCTACGATTATACTAAGATGCCTATTATTATGGTGATGATGAGAAGCATTATGATGTGAACTACGATGTCTAGGTAGATTGCGGCTAATAATTCTATTAGGTAGGTGTTGATTTTGGAGTTGAGGTTAGATTCTGCGGGTATTACTGTCCAATTGACTTTCATTTTGTTGCAGATGAG
>NZ_JAGYZD010000166.1 GCF_018371055.1 Finegoldia magna
GAAGCCATTATTTATATTTGTAAAATATTTCAAAGTAATATATACTATCTAATGTTAAAAATAATAAAATCATGGAGGGATTATGAAAAACAAATTTTTAAAGATGTTAAGTCTTTCTTTAATGTTAATTTTTGAATTTACTGCTTGTCAATCAAAAGATAATTCAAAAGAAACAACATCAAAAGAATCTACAAAAACAGAAGAAAAAGTAGACGACGCTAAAAAGTTTGAAGGAAAAACATTGAACGTTGTTGCTACAAGCGACAAATACGTAAAATTATTTGACAAGTTTACTGAAAAAACAGGAGCTAAGGTTGAATTCTTATCTATGTCAAGTGGTGAAGTTTTATCAAGAGCAAAAGCTGAAGGTAAAGCCATGGCTGATGTATGGTTTGGAGGCGGTATCGACGCTTTCATGAAAGCTAAATCAGATGATATGTTAGAAAAATATGAATCTGAAGCTTTGAAACAAATTCCAGACGATTACAAAGACAAAGATGGTTATTGGTTATCAAAAGGAATCACAGTTGTTGGCTTCTTAGCAAATAACGAAGTATTAAAATCTAAAAACTTAGAAGTTCCAAAAACTTGGGATGAATTAGCAGATCCAAAATACAAAGGCGAAGTAATCATGAGCGATCCTTCAATCTCTGGTACAAATTATGCAGCAGTTAAAGGATTATTGGACAAATACGGCGAAGAAAAAGGTTGGGATTATTTATCTAAATTAAATGATAACATCAGTTTCTACGGCAAAAGAGGAAAAGATCCTCAAGAAAAAACAGCAGCTGGGGAATTTGGAATTGGTATTATTCCAGTTGACAAATCAGCGTTTGATACAGCAAAAGACAACAGCTTAACTGTTGTATATCCTGAAGATGGTATTCCATGGGTTCCAGAAGGAGTAGCTATTTTCAAAAATTCACCTAACACTGAAGTTGCAAAAGCATTCATCGATTTCATGTTGGAAGATGAATCTTTACAAATGTTAGCAGAAATAGACGGAAAAGATTCTAACCAAATGGTTAAAGACGGAATCAAAGGTCTTGATTTAGGTTTGAAAAAAGAAAACTTAATAAAACAAGATTTGTCTACTTTTGGTGAAAAGAGAGAAGCTATTTTGAATAAATTCTCAGAATTTGTAAAAAGTAAGTAATTTAATAGGGAGAAATTGAAAAATTTCTCCCATTTTACTAGCACCTTAACGGGTGCTTGTTTTATATGGAGTAAATCATGAAAATATTAGATAAATTTATAAAATACATAATTTTCGCACTAATATTCGTGTTTATTGGACTTCCATTTTTGTATGTATTTAAAGAAGCATTCACTGCAGATGGAGGCAATTCAATAGATTTTATATTAAATGTATTTAAAGAGAACAAAAATCTGTTTGTGAATTCAATTACTGTTGGTTTTATTGTATCGGTTTTAACGACTGTTTTTTCTGCAATAATTGGATTGTATTGCTTTTTGAGTGGTAAAATCCATCAAAAAATCATCAGTGCAATTTTATTGGTGACGATGATTTCGCCTCCTTTTGTAACAAGTTTGTCTTACATAAATTTATTCGGTAGAAGAGGGTTCATCACGTACAATTTGTTAAAATTAAACACCAATCCTTATGGAATGACGGGAATTATATTAATGGAAACGTTGGGATTTTTGTCGTTGAGTTGTTTAATGGTTATATCTTATCTTAATAATTTGGATACAGCTTCTATCAATTCAGCAATTGATTTGGGTGCGAATACGAATCATGTAGTAATCGATATTTTAATTCCACAATTAAAAAATACATTGATTTCTGTGTTTTTCCTCACATTTATTCGTTCGATTGCGGATTTTGGAACTCCTGCAATTATAGGTGGTAAGTTTAACGTTCTGGCAAGTGAAGGATACATGTCGGTCATTAGCAAAGGAGATATTAAAACTGCCGCAGTTATAAATATAATGATTTTGATTCCTTCTGTTATTATGTTTATCATTTATTCGAAGTCTATGAGAAAAAGCAATATCAATTCTAATTCTTCACAAAGTGCAATTATTGACAAAAAATCTGCTGTATTTTATTTCTTGTGCGTTATCAGTGTGTTTTTGTTGAGTTGGCTTGTGATTCAATATGCATCAATTATTTTGTCGGCATTTACGAAAATGAAAAACAACGAACTTATATTTACTTTGGAAAACTTCAGAAATTCCAAATCTTACATTACAAACACTATAACAAGAAGTATTGTGTACTCATTGATTAGTGCATTTTTTGGAAGTATGATAGGGCTTTTGATGGCATACTATTCTATAATCAAGAAGAGTAAGGTGATTAAAATTGCAGATTATATCTCAAATTTGCCATATATTTTGCCAGGAACTTTCTTTGGGTTGGGATATTTATTGGCATTCAATCACAAACCATTGCTTTTAGTAGGAACGAGTGCAATTGTGGTTTTGAATGTTTTATTCAAACAAATGCCGTTTTCAACAAAAGTTATGAACAGTCACGTATTATCAATCAGTGAAGATGAAATTAATTCTGCACAGGATTTGGGTGCAAATTTTATTTATGTTTTTAAAGATATTGTGCTTCCTCTTACCAAAAAAGGATTTACAGTGACATTTATCAACGCATTCACAGCTACTATGACTACAATAGGTTCTATTATTTTCTTGGTTTATCCAGGTCAAAAAGTTTTAACGCTTGTGATGTTTGATGTTATAAACAGTGGCAATTACAATATAGGTTCAGTGATTGCGTTAATAATAATTTTGATATGTCTTGTTGTAAACGGTGGATATTATTTGTTAACAAAAATAGGAGATAAAAAATGATTTTGAGTGTTAAAAACCTTACTAAAATTTACGAAGATAAAACAGTAGTCGATAATGTGGAATTTGATTTGGAAAAAGGGAAAATGTTGTGTATTTTGGGGCCTTCAGGTTGTGGCAAAAGCACGATACTAAACATGATAGGTGGCTTTGTGAAGCCAAATTCCGGACAAATTATTTTGGATGGAGAAGATATCACTCGTTTGACAGCAGAAAAAAGAGATATAACAACTGTATTTCAATCTTATGGGCTTTTTTACCACATGAATGTGTTCAAAAATGTCGCTTATGGTTTGAAATTCAAAAACATGGACAAATCTAGTATTGAGAAAAAGGTCAACGAAATGATAGATTTGGTAGGCCTAAAAGGTCATGAGAAAAAAATGATTGATGAATTATCTGGCGGTCAAAGACAAAGAGTTGCCCTTGCGAGGTCATTGGTTTTGAGTCCGAAACTTTTATTATTGGACGAGCCTTTGAGTAACTTGGACCAAAAATTGAGAGTTAGCATGAGACTTCTTATAAAAAATATCCAAAAAAATTTGGGAACTACGATGATTTTTGTAACTCATGATCAAAATGAAGCTTTTGAATTGGCTGACGATATTATTTTGATGAATAAAGGTAAAATTGAACAACATTCCTATCCTTTGGATATCTACAGAAATCCGAAAAATAATTTCGTGTTGAATTTTATCGGTGATAAAAATATTTTTGAAGGATATTACGTTAGACCAGAAGATGTAAAAATTTCAGACCAAGGAGAAGATGGTATTATCAAGGATATTGTGTTCCAAGGCTCAAGCGTAAAAGTTGAGATACAATTAGATGACAAAACTATCGATTCTTATATGCTCAACAATGATTTTAAAAATGAAATTGGAGATAAAGTAAAAGTTATATATTCTAAAAGAAAATTACCGACAAATTAGAGTAAAACGCTTGAAATTTGGGTAAAATATAGTATAGGGAAAAATAAAGGAGGCAACATGGGTAGAAAAAAAGTTTCTGAATATCCTTATACTATTCAAGAATTGAAAGAGATTACGATTCGCCAATTACAAGAAAGAGGCGTTGAGATAGAAGA
>NZ_JAGYZD010000167.1 GCF_018371055.1 Finegoldia magna
AAATGAATTCTTCAAAATGGACAGCATTTGCGATTATTTATCAAATTGTTTTTGCATATTTAATATCGTTTATGGTATATCAATTCTTAAATGTGTTGGCAGTAAAACAACCATTCACAATTATGACAGCAATAGCACTTGTAGTGTTAGTTGGAATGTTGTATATGATATTTAGAAAAGATAAATATAAAAACAATGAATCAAAAAGAGCAGTAGAATAGATTTAGAATTAAAAAGAAGGTGATTTTTTGAATATAGCAGATATAGTAGTATTATCAATAATTGTCGTAGCAATTGTGTTTGCAGTACGTCGTATGATTAAAAAAGGTGGTAGCTGCGATTGCGGTTCCACTTCTTGCCCTCATTCTAAAAATTACAATAAACAATAAAAAAAGCGTGGCCTTTAGCATAGGTCACGCTTTGTTATTGTCCTGAATTTTTTCGGTGTAATTTGTTTTATGTTTTTAAACTGTTGACAAAAATACGAATCAGATTGAAACCCAACTTCCTTTGAAATCTCACTAATAGATTTGTCGGTGTAAGTCAAAAGTAGTAGACTCTTTTCTATTCTAAAAGTAGTCAAAATATTTGGAAGATTGGTTCCAGTATTCTGACAAATCAATGTCGACAAATAGCTTTTGGATACGTGCAAGTGATCAGATAGAATATCCAAAGAAATTTTTTGTTCACTGTTATTGTAAATGTAATCCAACGCTCTTCTGATTAATGGGTTTTCACAACCTTTTGTAAATATATTTTGGTTTGTAGTGTAATATTCTACGATTTCGTGAAGTATTTCACTGTTGTTTTCAGTTTCATTATTTTCTACTTTATATAATAGTTTGTTTTTTTCGTTTTCACAATATTTTAAACTTTGAGAATCGTTTATATTTTTCACCTGATTCCATGAAAATATAGCCAACAACTGAATAATTGTGTTCTTTTGGGATCTAATATTAGTTTCAGAATCTTCCCAATTTTTTAATAACTCATCAGCCAAATCATGTGCTTTTTTGTTTGATTTTAGCTGAACAGCCTTTATTAACTTTGATTCCAATTCGAACATATACAATTCCTTTCATTATTTTAGAGTGTTACGAACTAATTATATAACTAATTTGCTTGAAATTGCAAGAAATGATATATTTTTGCAATTTGATTTGATTTTAATATATAATTAATGAAGAGGTAATTATGAAAAGAATTTTAATTTTGTGTATGTGTTTGTTGCTTTTATCGACAAAATCATTTGCGAATACGGATGTAGTTCTGGATAAAATAATTGAGAAAGACGTCTCCGATTTGTCAGAAAAATTGACGGAAGAAGTTTACGATAAAAATGCGAACTTAGTCATAGTAAATGAAAAAAAAGAAAGCGATATAATTTCAGCTCTAAGCTTTGCGTATAAGAATAAAGCTGCGATTTTGCTTATTCAAAATGATGGAGCATATATAAAGAAAGAAAGTCCAATATTAAAAGAAGTTAATAGGTTGAAAGCAAAAAACGTGTATATAATTGGTGGACCCAAATCAGTTTCAGAAGAAATTGCTGATAACTTGAAATTGAGTGGTTTGTTAGTTACAAGAATTGACGGCAGAGATCGTGTAGAAGTATCCAAGAATGTCATCAAAGAGAACACGAATCTTAATCCTACAGATACTTTAGTTATTAGCGATTTGTCTAATTTCAATTTTGTTCAAGCGAAGATGGGTTACTATCTTAAAAATGGATACGCGATTACATTTGTACAAGGTAAGAAATTTGACGAATCAATTACCAAATTTGCTATTGACAAGGGGATTTCAAATATTTTGATTGACCAACCGACATCTATAATAAGTAGGGAATACGATGAAAAGTTAAAGCAAAATGGTTTTAAAGTGACACGAAATGATTACAGATCGGTCTATGATGCAAACTATGCTCAAAACTCAGATATCAAGTATTCTAAAATTATTTTTACAGAATATAAAGATATCAGAACATCTTTATTGGCATCATATGTGAGTCTACAAAAAAATTACGTAAATATTTTGGTAAATGAAGGAAATGTAGACAAGACTACCAATAAACTTCTCACGACATCTATACAAAACGGTGCATATATTGGAAAAGGGGAAGATAATTTCGAAAAATTAGCAAAAAAATTGGATTTATACTACAAAGTTGAACAAAAATGACAGTTTTTTAATCATTTTAGCTAAAAAACTTTAAAAAAAATGGTATTTAGGGTATAATATTAGCTGGAATTTCTATTTTAAGTGAAATTAATTTAAGTTTTAAATAAAAATTAGGAGGAAAGTATGAGCGCAGTGCTTGTAAGTAAAGAAAATAATCAAGCGGTATTCACATGTGAAATACCTGCAGAAGATTTCAATAACGCAATTGAGGAAAGTTATAAAAAGAATAGATCTAGATTTAGTTTAAAAGGATTTAGAAAAGGTAAAGTTCCAAGAAAAATGTTGGAAAGAGCTTATGGTGAAGGATTATTCTACGAAGATGCTGTAAATCTTTTATTACCAGGAATTTACGAAAAAGCTATCGAAGAATTAGAATTAGAACCAGTTTCTCAACCTGACATCGATCTTGATGACATTACTGAAAACAATGATGTAAAAGTAAAATTCACTGTTGATTTGAAACCAGAATTCGAATTAGGTGATTATTCTAATCTTTCAGCAGAAATCGAAGAATACAAAGTAACTGATTCTGATGTTGATTTGAAAATTAACCACGAATTAGAATCAAACGCAAGAGTTCAAGAAGTTGAAGGAAGAGAAGCTAAGGAAAATGACACTGTTTCTATCAATTTCAAAGGATTTGTAGAAGATAAAGCATTTGACGGTGGCGAAGCAGAAGATTACGAATTAGTTTTAGGTTCACACACATTTATTCCAGGATTTGAAGAACAAATCGTAGGTCACAATGTTGGAGATGAATTTGACGTTAATGTTAAATTCCCAGAAGATTACCACGAAGATTCTTTAAAGGGAAAAGATGCTAAATTTGAATGCAAAATCAACTCAATCAAAGAAAAAGTATTGCCTGAATTAGATGATGAATTTGTAAAAGACGTTTCTGAATTCGATACTCTTGACGAATACAAGAAAGACATCAAAGAACACTTAGAAAAAGACAACGAACAAAGACAATTAGTTGAAAAACAAAATAAATCTGTAGAAGCTTTGATTGATGCTACTGAAATTTCAGTTCCAGAATCTATGATTGACAACGAAGTAAACCGTCAATTCCAAGATTTTGCAAGAAGAGTTCAACAAATGGGTTTAAATACAGATCAATACTTCCAAATCACTAACACTTCAGAAGAAGATGTTAAAAACGAATTAAGAGCTAACGCTGAATTAAAGGTTAAAGGTGATTTGGTATTAGAAAAATATATAGAAAAAGAAAACATCGAATCAACAGATGAAGAATTAGATGAACAATTAAAAGAATTCGCTAAAGTTTACGGACAAGATGACGAAGAAAAATTCATCGAAGAATTCAAAAACAGTCCAAATGTAGAATTCTTAAAAGAAGACATCAAGAGAAAGAAAGCTTTAGAAAAATTAGTAGAAATCACTAAATTTGAAACAAAGAAAGCTGAAGACACAAAAGAAGATAAATAATATATCAATAAATTAGAATTAATAATAGGAGGTTATTATTATGCCATCTTTAGTACCAATGGTTGTAGAACAAAGTAATAGAGGTGAAAGATCTTACGATATTTTCTCTCGACTTTTAAAAGAAAGAATTATTTTCGTCACAGGCGAAGTTAATGATCAGATGGCGGATCTTGTTATAGCTCAATTATTGTTCTTAGAAAGTGAAGATCCAAAAAAGGATATTCAATTATATATCAATTCACCAGGAGGTTCTGTAAG
>NZ_JAGYZD010000168.1 GCF_018371055.1 Finegoldia magna
GACCAAGGTCACGTTAAATGGGCTATCAATATGCCAATCGACACTTTTGAACAAGAAGTTTCTAAGTTAGATGCTTACAAAGATAAAGCTGTAATCACAATTTGCAACAGTGGTAAAAAGAGCCAACAAGCTGCTGAAATTTTAGTAAACAATGGATTCAAAGATGTTACAAACGCAGAAGGCGTTAAGAAATTTGAATACAAATTAGTTAAATTCGCTAACATTTTACCAGAAGATTTAGTAAAAGCTTCTGAAGACACTAACAACGTAATCGTTGATGTTAGAGATAAAAAAGATTATGATGCAGGTCACATCAAAAATGCTATCAACATTCCATTAGACGAAGCTGATGCAAGATTATCAGAAATTCCTACAGATAAACCAGTTTACACTTATTGCTATTCTGGAAACAAATCTGGTCAATTAGCACAAAAACTAATCGACAGAGGAAACAAAGATGTATTCAACTCTTTAGATGGAACTAAAGAACATGATTACGAATTAGTAAAATAGTTTAAAAAAATTTAAGCGGCTCAGATTTTGGGCCGCTTTTTTTACAAATCAAATTGATTTTTATAGGAGATAAAATGAACGCAGTAATTTTAATGACAAAAATTCCAAATAAAAATTCTAAAACCAGATTGTCGACAATTTTATCAGAAGAACAAAGAATAAAACTCAGCGGTAATCTGATTGACAATAACTTAAATATTCTCAAAAATTACAAAGTTTTCTTATCTCTAACACCGGACGAATTATTTGACGATTACACGAAAAAATCTCCATATGATTGTATCAGACAAACGGGTGATGATATCGGCCAAAGGATGAACAATTCTATAAAAGAAGTTTTGTCACTTGGCTATTCCAAGGTGGTTTTAATTGGCTCAGATATAATTGATTTTGATGGTGAGATTTTCGAAGAAGCTTTTGATAAATTAGAAAATAACGATGTAGTATTCAGTCCAACTGAAGACGGCGGTTATAGTCTGATTGGAATGAAAAAAGCGCACGACGTGTTGTTTGAAAACAAAAAATATTCTAATCCAAACGTAGAAAACGATTTGGAAAATAGTTTGATAGAAAATAATTTGTCGTATTATATATTGAGAGAAACTCACGATATCGACACTGACATTGATTTTGTAAAATACATATCCAAATCAGAAAACGTCAAATTACTTGGTAAAGGCGAGTACAATTCGAATTATCTGATCGATGATGATTATTTGATAAGAATTGCGCGTGGATCGCAAATGCATTTGGACAATCAAATCGAATACGAATATAATGCGCTTAAATTCTTAGAAAAATCAAACGTGACAGCCAAGGCTTACGATTTAAAACGTGATGAATTATCAGGAATTTCTTATCTTACGGAAGAATATTTGATTGGCAGAGATTTGGATTATCATACTGATTTGAAAATTGCGGCATACTTGCTATCGCAAATTCACTCATTAGATGTGACAGGACAAGATTTTATAAAAGCGGATAGTCCTTTTGAGATGATGTTTGACGAATTTACGGAGATGTTTTCTAATTATCAAAAATGGGACAAGAAAAACAATGCTACCGAAGAAAAAATTTCAGATATGCTAGAATACATCAAAAATTTGGGACTGGATTCGGCTCTTGAAAATCCTTGTCTAATCAATACTGAACTCAACAACAAAAATTTTATAATCGGCGAAAAATCTTACGTAATAGATTGGGAAAAGCCTATTATCGGAGAACGTGAACAAGATTTGGCACATTTTTTGGCACCGACGACGACTTTTTGGAAGACTGATGTGATTTTCGACAACGACACAATAGATAATTTCTTAGATGAATACGACAAGTTATCACCAGTAAAAGTCGATAGGGAAAAAATCGTAAAGTATTTGCTGTTTACATGTCTCAGAGGAATAACTTGGTGTTCGATGGCGTACACTCAATACGTGGATGATAACAGAGATAGTGGATTTACTTTCGAAAAGATAAGAGCGTATTTATCGGATGAATTTTTGGATAATATATGGGAGTTTATAAAAGCGAATGATTTCAGTAATAGTGCCGGTGTATAATGAGTCTGACAAAATCGACAAGTTCATCGACCATTTGGATATTTTTGATGATGAGTTCGAAGTGGTTTTCAGCGTGAGTGGCGATGATGACACGTTTGAAAAAATCAGAGCCAGAGGATATAATCCAATTAGAAGCATCAAAGGTCGCGGCAATCAAATTATAAATGGAATTGCAAATTCAAAAGGGGAAATAATTCTGATTCTTCACGCGGATACTTTTTTCAAGGAAAATCCAAAAGAAGAAATCAAATCAGTTTTACAAAATTATAAAATGGGTTGTTTCAGCATTTCGTTTGTTCCGAAACAGTTTATAATGCAAATTGTCGCATTTAATTCTAGCAATCGTGTCAGACAAAGAAACATCGCTTTTGGTGATCAGGGGATGTTTTTCACGAGAGAGTTTTACGACGAGATGGGTGGATTTAAAAACATAGATTTAATGGAAGATTACGATTTTTCAATTAGAGTTAAGGAAAAAGGATACAAAATCTTCCTTTCAAAAATGAGGATATACTCTTCATCGCGTAGATTTCAAAAAAATGGTCCATTTAGGACTATGTGGATGATGCAAAAATGCCAATATATGTATCGCAAGGGGGAAAGCGTAGATGATATCAAGCAAAAGTACAAATGATTACTTACAAGAAGTAAAAGATAAGTGCATTGACTGTGGTAAATGCACAAAATGTTGTCCGTTTTTGACTAAATACAAGATTAATTTAAAAGATTTTGCAGACAGACAAGACTTGGGGTTTTCTTGTTTCTTGTGTCAAAAATGTGAGGCAGTGTGTCCAGTTGATTTGGATGGAAAAAAGATTTCACTTATTCACAGAAAAGCAAATCCAAAGTTCGAATCAGTTAAAAAACAAAAAGAAAATTATTTCTTCAAAAATAAATCCAAAAGAAAAACAAAAGATTTGTTGTATTTGGGCTGTAATTTCCCAGCATTTTATCCAGATACTACAAAATATTTAATGGAATTGTTCAACAAAGAAGGATTTGATTATTCAATAGATTGTTGCAATCTTCCAAGTGATTTTACGGGGTTTGAAAATAATTACATGGAAAGATTGGAAAAAGAACTCAAGGACAAGGAAGTCGAAAGAATTGTGTGCGTGTGTCCAAACTGTTTCCACAAATTCTACAAAAATTTGTCGGTAGAAGTCATCACGATTTTCAAATGGCTTGAAGAAAGAAATATGATTCAAGATATCGACGAGGAAGTAAATGTGTTCTTCCCATGTTCTGACAGATACAATCATATAATATTTGAAGAAATCAAGAGACATATTAAAGGATTCAACAATAAATACATAAGCACAAACTGCTGTGGAGCTGGTGGAATTGCGGGAAAAAGCGAAAAAGAAATCGCAACTCAAATGCAAAACTCCATCAAAAATGAAAAAATGTATACTTATTGTGCAACTTGTTCATCCAAGTTTGTAGCAAATAATGAAGTGCACCATTTTGTAAGTAAAATGGTTGGTATAGATGAAAAATGCGATCCAAGCTTTTTCAAAAATGCATTAAAAGGAAAATTTAGGGGGAGAAAATGAGATTCGAAGACAGAATTCCAGAACAATTTAAGAAAACTGGCGATATCACAACATTACAATTAAACATTACTGAAAAATGTAATTTGCGTTGTAAACACTGCCACGTTATGAAAAACAGCGAAAACTTAGAAATGTCCAAGGAAACTATGGAAGCTTGCTTGAAGTTTTTGGATAACCACAAGATGAAAACTGTGGATATTACAGGTGGAGAACCAACAACACATCCAGAAATCGTGTGGTTTATGAAGGAATG
>NZ_JAGYZD010000169.1 GCF_018371055.1 Finegoldia magna
CTATAATCCTCATTTATAGCAATAAAAAATCTACTACTTTTTCCGTAGTAGATTTGTAGCATTATTAGCATATTTATTTTTTCAAAATAATTAACTTTTCTTCACAAATTTATGTCCACAATGAGGGCAAGTTACTTTGATTTTTCCTTTATTTCTTGGAATTTTCATTTCTTTCTTGCAGTTTGGACATTTAATGTACTTCTTGTCCTTGGAATTTGCAGCTCTGATTTTATATTTTTCAAAAAAATCCGTCATAGGCTTTACAGCTTTTGCGAATTTTTGATTTTCGATCATTCTTTGATATTTATTAACAGAAAAAACTCTGAAAATCCCAAAATACACAATCAAAATCATCGTAATGACTTCTATAACTCTGTTTTTAAATTTTAAGTTAATCAAAGAGAGTATCAGAGCGACTACTATCATAGTCTTCGACAAAAAATCCACTCCGTACACTTTTTGCAAATAATTTTTGATTTTATCTTTCATCAATATCCCTCGTCACATATTCTAAAGTTTTTGCGATATCGTCGTGAATGACGATATTTGCCATATTGTCGTAGCTTGTACGATCTAGATTAATCAGTATCAAATTATCTCCTCTAAAATAATTGATAAGACCACTTGCAGGATACACGACAAGTGAACTTCCAGCCACAATCATCGTGTCTGCCTTGTTGATCCAATTGATTGCTTTTGCAAATTCACTTTGTGGTGGAACTTCTCCGTACAATGTAACATCTGGACGCACAACACCTCCACATTTTTCACATTTACAAGGTCTGTTTTGTTTGTAATAATCCAAATCGTATTTTTCACCACAATTCACACAATAATAATCTCTTAAATTCCCATGAATTTCAGCGATATTTTTCGTTCCAGCCATTTTGTCCAAGCTGTCGATATTTTGAGTAATAACGCCAAGGAGTTTGTTTGCTTTTTCTAATTTCGTTAAAGACAAATGAGCTTTGTTTGGTTTTACTCCATCGATAATCAAATTTTCCAAAACATAATTCTGAAATAAATCGGGACGTGTCACGAAAAATTCGTGGCTCAACATATATTCCGGCGAAAAATCGCTGTCGTTTTTCTTGTTGTAAAGTCCAGTTGCTGATCTAAAATCCGGAATTCCAGATGCAGTAGACACCCCTGCTCCACCGAAAAACACGATTTTATCACTTTGTTCTACAATTTGTTTTAATCTTTCAACATCATCCATTATTTACACTTCCCTTTGCTCTTCTTTCTTGAAATCTAGTTGAAACTGCCAATATCATCACCGACAAAAATATCATAAAACAGCCAAGCAATCTTCTTGGATCTGTAGTTTCGTTAAATAAAATAATTCCTAAAATTACAGATGTAATTGGTTCCAATGTCGAAAAAATAGTGTACGTGCTTACACCTGCATTCACTATGGAAAGTTGAATGAACAACGTGCCAAACACTGAAACTAAAATCGAAATCACGAATGCAATTATCCACGCATATCTCGATAAAGACAACGTAAAATCTCCAGTAATAAGTCCAAATATCAAAAGCATCGTTGAGTTAATCGCGCAATTGTAAAATGTAACTTTGACGCTGTCCATATTTTTTAGCCCTGATACATCCATATAAATCAAATAAAAAGAATAAGTACAACCAGATGCCGCAGCCAAGAACATTCCCAACGGAAAATTACTACTTCCACCGACGTTGTTCGCTAGTAAAATCACTCCGATTATCGATGCGATAAGTGAGATGAATTTGTATTTCGTCATTTTTTCATTCAAGAACATAACTGAATACACTGTTACAATCGTAGGAAAAATAAAATGGATTGAAGTTGCAAGTCCTACGGAAATGTATTGGTAGGATGCATAAAGCATTGTCATTGTGATGCAACCACCGATGCTACACATCAAAATCAGTTTTTTCAGTTCTTGTTTTGTAACTTTGAGGCTGACATTTCTGCTTTTCAATGAAATTATCAAAAATGGAATTACGAAAAATCCCCTCAAAAAAGAAGTCATAATTACGTTACTTCCATTGCTCAGAGTTTCCCTGACCATAATCGGTGTAAATCCGAAAATCAACGCCGATATTATGGCGAACATCATTCCTTTAGCTTTTCTCACTATTTATAACACTCCTTTTTTACGCATTTATTATCTTCATAATAAAGCACGATTTCAGAATATTTCCCGTCGTAAATAGCGAAAATTTCATCCATAGAATCGCTATGTCCATCCATATTTTTTAATTCTTCGTAATCGATAAATTCCAACGTACCTTCAACATTTTCTTTCACCAATTCTCCAGAAAAATCGTCAGTTTCGTACAAAAAGCCAACAATTCTGTCGTTATTATTAATGTCATACCAGCTAATCATTCCAACGTATTTTATGTTTTCAATATCCAGATTAGTTTCTTCTTTCGCTTCTCTGATGACAGATTCAGTAATAGATTCTACCTTTTCGACATGACCACCTGGAAAAGTCAACCCTTCCCAGCCGTATTTTTTAACTTTATCTAAAACCAAAACCTCATTTCCGCGATTGATTTTTATCATATTGCACAAAATATTTTCCATAAATACCTTCTAAATTTTAAATTTTCGAATAATGTAGTCTGCAAATTCCGAAACATCATCGATATCAAAATTATCGTAACCCGCAAAATTTCTGTCGCTGATAATTCCGTATTTGTTCTCATCGCTACACACCAAATCATCTGTAAGAGTACATTCGTATTTTATGAAATCGGAATCCTTCATTCCTTCGATAATAATCAAATCGACATCGTCCAATAATTTTATCAAATCATAAATATTTTTACTCCTACCATCTAATTTAAAGTATTTATCGTTAAAAATCAAGGTCTGACAAGCTCCGTACTCTTTATAATAAAAAGTGTCCGTATCTTTGAAATCAAGCTCAAAATCGTGACCGTCATGTTTTATTACAGAACAAGATTTGTTTCTATTTTTTAATTCCCCAACAAGCTTTTTAATAAAAGTAGTCTTGCCGCTATTTTTCTTGCCACAGATACAAATCAAAGGCGTCGCATTTTGCTTCAGTTCTTCGGGATAATTAATATTTACAAATTCATCCTCAAAAATCGTATATTTCAAATTGATAAATTTTGCATCGATTTTCTTAACCAAATTCATCACACGATAATCTTTACTTTCAAGCATTTCCGCTATAACAGAAATTATTTTCTTAGAAAAAATCCCACAAGTAGGATAGCATCTTTCATCTGTTTCAAAAATTACAGCTTCATCTGAAAAACTTGCGATAGATGCAGCAAAATCCACTAAATCAGATTTTACATTTATCATATCGCAAGAAGTTACAAATACATATTCATTTGTAGAATTTTTCAAAATCTCCAACATTCCGCTCAAAGGTCCCGCGTCAACATAAGTATCCTTCACGGTTTTAATTGGAGAATAATCAGCTGTATTAGATGAAACAATTACTTCAAAGTCTTTGAATCTGTCAATCAATTCTTCTATAAAAGTGTGACCGTAAAAGTTCAAATCAAACTTGTCTTGACCCATTCTCACACTTTTTCCACCAGCCAATATTCCTACAGAAACTCTCATATTTCACCCAAAAATATATAATCCACGCTTGAACCCACTTCCAAGCTTTCGTTTTGTTTTTGAAGCAAAAGGGCGTTACAATTAGTCAAATCTTGTAGCATAGAATTCTTGTGCTTATCAAAGATAGTAATCTCAGAATCTTTAACAAAACATCTGACATAACGTTGAAGCTTCGATGGTTTCATCGATCCTTTTACAACTTTTCCTTTTTCAAATTGTTTTACATTTAATCCATAATATTTATTGTACAAATCCCAAAATAAAACTTCGAAATTA
>NZ_JAGYZD010000170.1 GCF_018371055.1 Finegoldia magna
TTGTCTCCTGAATTTTGTTCCACAACCTCAACTTCTTCATCATTTAATATAGCATAAGCTTTCATTCCATTTTCGCCACTACCGTGAACCTTCAATGCTCTTATAATAGTTGCCAAATCATCATCATTAGTTGTGATCATTCCACCATCACCAAAGCATCCCAAATTTTTTGTAGGGAAGAATGAGAAACAAGCTATATCCCCTAAATTACCAACATTTTTGCCCTTATATTGTGAATTAATTGCTTGTGCCGCATCTTCAACAACATACAAATTATGTCTTTTGGCAATATCATTTATTTCATCCATTTTACATGCATTTCCAAATAAATGAACACAAATAATTGCCTTTGTTTTGTCTGTAATCTTTTCTTCTATTTGAGAAGGATCGATATTATAAGTATCCAATTCAACATCACAAAACACAGGTGTAGCTCCGACAAATCTTATAGCTTCAGTTGTTGCAAAGAAAGTGTAATCAGTGGTTATAACTTCATCTCCTTCTTTGATTCCCAAAGACTTCAAAGCTATAATCAAAGCATCAGTTCCATTTCCAACAGTAATCGCATGTTTAACACCAATTTTTTCAGCTATTTCTTTTTCAAATTGTTTAACATTTTCACCCATTATATATTGTGCATTCTTGAAACACTCTAATACATTTGAGTTTACTTCTTCTTCAATGTCTTTATATTGTCTTTTCAAATTCAACAATGGTATATTCATTAAAATCCCCCATTTAAAGTTTTAAATATATCTTCCAATTTATCAGTTAAAATTTTGTAATCATAATTTGCTGCTGCTTCTTTAGAATTTTCACAAAATTGTTTATAATCAATATCTGTTAAATTATAAAAGTACAATATTCCTTCCTTTAAAGCATCTGCAGAACCACTTTTTACTGTCTTACCACAGTTAAATTTTTCAATAATATCATAATTACATTTTAAATTAGATAATATAGGTTTGTTTGCAGCTAAATACTCAAATAGCTTGTTAAAACTCATTCCATATTTATATAAATTAATATCTTGTCCAGTAATTACATTCAAATCTGATCTTGTAACTATAGAAGGTACATATCTTTTGTCAACAGAACCTTTAAAAACAACATTTTTTTGTGAATTTTCTCTAACTTTTTTTATAAGACTTGCTTCAAATTCACCTTTCCCATAAACAATAAGTTTTATATCTTCATAATCAGAAAGTTTATTCATTGCATCAATCAAAGTATCAACTTGATTTGCTCGTCCTAAAGCCCCTGTATAAACAACTTTAAAGATATTTTTATCATCTAAATCTACATCTTCCAAATGATATTTATTTATTGATTCATTGAAATCTTCTAGTACAACCCCATTATTTATGTGAAATACATTATCTCTATTAATTCCTCTTGATTTCAGATAGTCTTTTCCGCCCTCCATTGTGAATATTAAAGCATCTGAAGACTTATACACAGATTTCTCAATAGCATATAGGATTTTTGCCACAGGATGATTTTTACTGAACTTACCCATTTCTATAAAAGTTTCTGGCCATAAATCTCTAGTTTCACAAATTAATTTAGCGTGATTGTTTTTGGCTATTTTCCTTGAAGCTAACCAAGTTAAACTATGAGGTGCAGAACAATAAACAACATCAACCCCAGAGTATTTTTTAGATACTGACAATAGATTTTTATAGAATTGTATCATATTAATTACACGGTCTTTACCATTCCCAGTGTAATTTTTTGCCTTAATATATACAAATTTCAAGGAATCAATTATTTCTTCTTTATATTTTTTTTCATCATTAATCACATTTAAATCTGTTCCATGTGTAGTAGATGCTGTAAATAAAGTAACATTATGTCCTCTTTTTTGTAATTCTTTTGCAAAATTATAATGCCTTAAATATCTACCCTTCCCTGGAACATCAATATAATGATTTATAATCCAAATATTCATAAAACTCCTATAAAATCTTCAATGTTTGAAGAATTATTTTAATATCATTTAATAAATTAATATTTTCAATGTATTGTTTGTTTAGTTCGATTTTATTCGGCATAATTTCTTCCACATAAGTTTTTTCTGGATTGTCGGACTTGTCCAAAATTTCAGATTCATCTCTGTATTTTATACTTGCCAAATCAGTAATTCCTGGTCTAATCTTCAAAATATCTCTGTCCGAATCCGAATACATATCGACGTATTTTCTAACTTCTGGTCTCGGACCAACAAAGCTCATATCGCCGACTAATACATTGAATAATTGTGGAAACTCATCTAATTTAGTTTTCCTCAAAAACTTTCCTACTTTTGTTATTCTAGGATCGTCTCCAACTGTTATTGCCATTCCCAATTTTGGAGCATCCACAACCATCGTCCTAAATTTCAAAATCGTAAAATCCTTATTATTTTTCTTAACTCTTTTTTGTTTGAAAAACACAGGACCTTTTGAATCTAATTTTATAGCTATAGAAATTATAATCATTGGGATTGCCATAACCAAAATTCCAAATAAAGATGCTAAAATATCAAATAATCTTTTGATGAAAAGATTAAATTTGCTATTTTTAAGGATTTCATCTACTCGATTGTCCATATTATTTACCACTAACTATATCCTTGTAAGTTTCGATAACATAAGCTACTTCATCATCTGATAGTAATGTGTGTAGTGGCAATGTTATTTCGTTTTTGTATTGTTCAAAAGTATTAGGATAATCTTTTATGTCAAATCCTAAATTTTTGTATCCAGTCATCATCGCGATTGGCTTGTAGTGAACGTTCGTAGCAATACCTTTTTCTGCCATCTTGACGATTATATCGTTACGTGTTTCTTCGTCGATACCCTCAACTCTTGTTAAATACAAATGACCATTACTTGTATAATCTTTTCCAAAATGATTCAAATAACTAATTGATGTATTATCAAAACCATCGTTATACATTTCGATTATTTCTTTTCTTCTAGCTAATAAATCATCGTATCTTTCTAATTGTGCAAGTCCAATTGCCGCTAATATATCAGGCATATTGTACTTGTAATAAAGACCTTTAATGTCGTATTCCCATGCACCTAATTTTGTTTTGGCTAATGCATCTTTGTTTTGTCCATGTAAGGAATATAATTGTAAATCATTGTAAATCTTATCTACATCACCAATGTTTATAGCAAGCATTCCACCTTCAGCTGTAGTAAAGTTTTTAACAGCATGGAATGAGAAAGATGCTATATCTTGGAATGAGCCAATTTTTTTGCCTTTATAAGTTGAACCTAATGCATGAGCGCTATCAGAAATCAAAGCAACTCTTCCCAAAGATTCTTGTATTTCATTAGAAGGTCTGAATATTGATTTCTTAGCTTCAATTACTTCGTAAATTTTATCGTAATCAACAGGAACGCCTGCGATATCAACTGGAATAATAGCCTTTGTGTTTTCATTTATAGAATCATACAATTTATCATAATCCATAAAGTACGAATCTTTTTGAACGTCTACTAATTTTATTGTAGCATCCAAATGATCTATAACTGAACAGCTTGCAGTATAAGTGTAAGCCGAAGTAATACATTCATCTTTTTTACCATTTACGCCCAAAATTCTAAGCGCACATTCCAATGCAGCAGTTGCCGAATTAAAGCAACAAGTCTTTTTCGATTGTGTATATTCTTGTAAGTTTTTTTCTAATTGTTTGGTTTTTGGTCCAGTTGTAATCCAACCGGATTTTAATGCGTCTACCACTTCTTCAATTTCTTTATCAGAAATATCAGGTGGTGAAAATAAAATGTTCATAAACAACTCTCCTTATTTCACTAACTAT
>NZ_JAGYZD010000171.1 GCF_018371055.1 Finegoldia magna
ATCTTTACATCTTTTAAGCCATCTTAGTGTTCTTTTCATTGAGTCTTCTGTGTATTCATAACTTGCTGGATAAGGAACACATTCATCAAAAGCCATCATAATATCAGATCCCAAATCATTTTGAATTTCCATTGATTTTTCAGGAGATATAAAATGTTTTGATCCATCAATATGGCTTCTAAATTGTACTCCTTCTTCAGTAATTTTTCTTGTCTTACTCAAACTAAAAACTTGAAACCCACCACTATCTGTTAAAATTGGTTTGTCCCAATTCATAAATTTATGAAGTCCATCTGCTTTTCTAATAATTTCTTGACCTGGTTTTAAGTATAAATGGTATGTGTTTGATAAAATTATTTGAGAGCCAATAGATTTCAATTCATCATTGTTCATTGCTTTGACTGTAGCTCTTGTGCCTACAGGCATAAATACAGGTGTTTTAATAACACCATGATTTGTTTCTATAGTGCCTGTTCTAGCTTTGCATTGAGAAGACTTTTTCTCTAGTGTAAATTTAAACATTCTTGCCTCCATTTATAAACATAGCATCTCCAAAGCTAAAAAATCTAAAATCATTTTGTTTTGCTTTTTCATAAGCATTAAAAATGTATTCTTTCTTAGAAAAAGCACTTACCAACATCATTAAAGTAGACTTAGGTAAATGGAAGTTAGTGATTAAGCTGTCCACAATATTAAATTCAAAGCCTGGATAGATAAAAATATCTGTCCAGCCACTTTCAGCTACTAGTTTTGAATTATTATTGTGTGTAACTGTTTCTAAAGTTCTTACGCTCGTAGTACCTACCGCTATAATGTTATGTCCTTTACTTTTTTGTCGATTAATAATATCAACGGTTTCTTGGCTTATTGTGTAGTATTCAGAATGCATGTGATGATCCTTAACATCGTCAACTTTAACCGGTCTAAATGTTCCTAATCCTACATGTAATGTTAAGAATACCACATAAATTCCTTTTTCTTTGATTTTTTCTAAAAGTTCATTTGTAAAATGAAGACCTGCCGTAGGTGCTGCTGCACTTCCTTTGTGTTTTGAATAAACAGTTTGGTATCTTTCCTTATCATTCAATTTTTCTTTTATATATGGAGGAAGTGGCATATTCCCAAGTTCATCCAATCGTTCTTCAAAAATTCCTTCATAATCGAATTTTAAAATTCTAGATCCATCTTCTGTAATGTCTACGACTTTTGCGCTTACTTTATCAGAAAATTCTATTACTTGATCTAATTTCATTTTCTTTCCAGGCTTTACCAAACATTCCCACTTATCTTCTGTTTGTTGTAGAAGTAAAACCTCAATTTTTTCTTCTTTTCCTGGTCTGTGTCCAAAAAGTCTAGCAGGAATAACTCTTGTGTTATTACATACTAAAACATCACCAGGATTTAAATAATCTATAATATTATAAAATTTTTTTATTTCTGTATTTCCGTTAAATCTATCCATAACCATTAGCCTAGATTCATCTCTTTTATCTAATGGAGTTTGTGCGATAAATTTTTCATCTAACTCGTAATCAAAATCATCTGTATTCATCTTATAAAATCACCTCTTTCGAACTATATTAAAATGCTTATACGCTTTATCTGTGACAATTCTTCCTCTTGAAGTTCTATTGATAAATCCTATTTGCAACAAATAAGGTTCATAAACATCTTCAATAGTAATTCTTTCTTCCCCAGTGGCCGCTGCAATTGTATCAACACCAACAGGTCCACCATCAAAATTATTAATCATTGTCATTATTATTTTTCTATCAACATAATCTAGTCCACATTTATCTACTTCTAGCAAATTTAAACCACGATTACTTATTTCCTTTGTAATAGTTCCGTCTGCTCTAACTTCCGCGTAATCTCTAACTCTTTTTAATAATCTATTGGCAATTCTTGGAGTTCCTCTACTTCGTCTTGCTATTTCCATAGCACCTTCTTCATCAATACCTATTCCCAAAACACCCGCAGATCTAGTAACTATTTTCTTCAAACTTTCTATATCATATAGTTCTAAGTTTAATAGAACACCAAATCTATCGCGAAGTGGTCCTGTTAATTGACCTGATCTTGTTGTAGCACCAATAAGTGTAAATTTCTCCAAATCTATTCGTAAGCTTCTTGCAGAAGGTCCTTTTCCCACTATAATATCCAAAGCATAATCTTCCATTGCAGGATACAAAATTTCTTCAACAGAACGATTAATTCTGTGTATTTCATCTATAAACAAGACATCATCTTTTTGTAAATTTGTAAGAATACTTGCTAAATCAGAAGGCTTTTCGATTGCAGGTCCACTAGTAACCCTTAGGTTAACTCCCATTTCATTAGCTATAATGTGTGCTAAAGTAGTTTTACCTAATCCAGGTGGTCCATATAATAGAGCGTGATCCAATGGTTCATTTCTATTCTTTGCAGCTTCAATAAAAATTGACAATTTCTTCTTGACTTTATCTTGACCAATATAATCGCTCATCCATTTTGGTCTTAAATTAAAATCAATATCTTCGTCGCTTTTCGTAAAAGATGCTCCAACAATTCTATCGTTTTTATCTTCCATTTTCTCACCTACCTACTACTGTCCAAGCTTTTCATTGCTTTTTTCATTATATCTTCAATTGATAATCCTGAAATATCAGTGTTTTCGATAAATGCATCCACATCATTTTTAAAATAACCAAGTTGTAATAATGCTTCTCTTGCAAATTCTGAATCACTTGATTTTTTCACTTCTTTGTTAACAGGTTTTTCTGATGGCACAAAATCTTTTTCGATTTTTTCTTTTAACTCTAAAATAATCCTTGATGCTGTTTTTTTGCCAACGCCTGGTGCTTGTGTTAGAAGTTTAATATCATCAGTAATAATAGCGGTTTTACATTCATCAACTGTCATAGTTGATAGTATATTCATTGCATATTTTGGACCAATAGATGTTACATCTGTTAACAAATTAAATAAGTCTCTTTCTTTTTGAGATGAAAATCCGTACAAAATACTTGCATCTTCTCTTTCGACAAATTCAGTATATACTTTATATTCATCAAATGCACTTACATTATCCCTAAAAAAATCAGTTATGAATATTTTATAACCAATTTTGTTGTTTTCCAATACTATGTAATTTTCATGAACTTCAGTAATAACTCCAATAATATACGAATACATATTATCTCCTATTTCATTTCATTTAGATATTTAAACTTACTTCCAAAAATGTGACACAAAGCCACAGCTACAGCATCTGCAGCATCATCAGGTTTAGGTATATCGTTAAATTTTAAAATTGTTTTAACAGTTTCTTGTACTTGTCTTTTATCAGCTCTTCCATATCCTACAACTGCTTGTTTAATTTGAAGAGGTGTATATTCGTAAAGATTTAAATTCTTATTGATACAGCTTAGAATTTCTACTCCTCTTGCTTGAGAGACCGTTATTGCTGTCTTTACGTTTTTATTGAAAAACAATTCTTCAAATGCACAATCTTCCGGTTGAAATTCATCGATAATTTTGTTCATTTCATTGTAAATAAATGATAATCTGTCAGGTAATGGTGATTTTGAACTTGTTGTGATGCAACCATATTCAAGACATTTTATTTTGTTATTATCATAATCCAATATAGAATATCCAACGATTGCTATACCAGGATCAATTCCTAAAACTCTCACTTATTATCAAATCCTATACTCAAATATATTTTAACATGTTTTAATATTATATCATAAACATTTTGACTTGTTAATTTGCCTATATGTTATAATATAATCAGTTA
>NZ_JAGYZD010000172.1 GCF_018371055.1 Finegoldia magna
TTTGACATCTACGATGGAGAAGCTTTGGCTTTAGTAGGTGAATCTGGATGTGGTAAAACAGTAGTAAGTAAATCTATACTTCAAATTTTACCTCAATCAGCAGTTATCAAAGAACCATCTTCAATTAAATATATGGATGAACAAGTTCTTAACATGGATAAGAAGAGATTAAGACAATACAAGGGTTCTGATGTATCAATGATATTCCAAGACCCTATGACTTCTCTTAATCCAACTATGAAAATAGGTAAACAAATTACAGAGTCTCTTTTATTGCACACTGATTTATCAAAAGATGAAGCTAAAAAAGAAGCTGTTAAATTGTTAAAGACTGTAAATATTCCTAATGCTGAAGAACGTGTTAAACAATATCCACACGAATTATCAGGTGGTATGAGACAAAGAGTTATGATTGCCATAGCATTGGCATGTAACCCTAATGTTATCTTGGCTGACGAACCAACTACAGCACTTGATGTAACTATTCAAGCCCAAATCTTGGATTTGATGAGAGAATTAAGAGATACTAAAAACACTTCTATAGTTCTTGTAACTCACGATTTAGGTGTAGTAGCTGACTTTGCAGACAGAATTCAAGTAATGTATGCCGGTGAAATCATGGAAACTGGTACTGTACAAGAAATATTTAAAGATGCACATCACCCATATACATGGGCATTGTTGATGAGCGTTCCAAGACTTGACTCATCAAAAGATAATGAATTGTATTCATTAGGTGGAACTCCACCAGATTTATTGATGGAAATTCCAGGATGTCCATTTGCGGCAAGATGTGATTATGCAATGCAAATTTGTAGAGAAAAGAAACCACCTGAAACAAGATACTCAGATCATCATGTTTGCAGATGTTGGTTAACACACGAACAAGCACCAAAAGTTGAAAGACCTTATTAGGAGTGAATTATGTCAGAAACTAACGTTATTAAAGATAAAAACATAGATTATTCAAACAGAGAAGTGCTTGTTGATTTAGAAAACTTGGATAAGTTTTTCAAAGTTGGTAAGAACAAGACTTTAAAAGCTGTTGAAAATGTAAATTTAAAAATATATAAAGGGGAAACTTTCGGACTTGTAGGAGAATCTGGATGTGGTAAAACTACATGCGGAAGAACAGTTATTAACTTATACGAACCTACAAACGGTAAAGTTATTTATGAAGGAAAAGATACTTCAAAATTGAGTGGAAAAGAAAAACAATCTTTCAAGAAAAAAGCTCAAATGATTTTCCAAGACCCATACTCATCACTTGATTCTAAGATGACAATTGGTGATATCATTGGAGAAGGTATCAGAGTTCACTTCCCTGAAATGAAAGAAAAAGATATTCAAAACAGAATTACAGAATTATTAAAAACTGTAGGACTTAACGCTGAACACGGAGCAAGATTCCCACACGAATTATCTGGTGGACAAAGACAAAGAATTGGTATTGCCAGAGCTTTAGCTGTTGAACCAGAATTTATCGTATGTGATGAACCTATCTCTGCGCTTGATGTAAGTATTCAAGCACAAGTTGTTAACTTACTTATTGAATTACAAAGAGAAAAGAAATTAACTTATTTATTCATTTCTCACGATTTATCAATGGTAAAACACATTTCAGATAGAATAGGCGTAATGTATTTGGGTAGTATGGTCGAAGTATCTTCTAACACTAAGATTTATAATCAACCACTTCACCCTTACACTAAAGCATTGATTTCTGCAATTCCTATTCCAGATCCAGATGTTTCAAGCGAAGGACGTGTTAAATTACAAGGAGAAATTCCTTCACCAATTAATGCGCCAGAAGGATGTAAGTTCTGTACAAGATGTAATTATGTAATGGAAATCTGTAAAAAAGACAGACCTGTATTACAAGAAGTAGCAGATAAACACTTTGTAGCTTGTCACTTATTCGATAAAGGATTAGACGAAGGTATAAGAGCTATGAAAGAACAAGATACTAAGCTTAGTCGTGCACCTCAATCTGAAGTTCAAGAAAATGTTGAAGAAACAACAGCTGATCAACAAATGGATAAGAGATTAGATGACGAAGCAAAAGCTAGAAATATCGACTCTACAGGAATGACAAAATAAATTATATTCCCCGCCATGTGCGGGGTTTTGTTTTGCCTAAAATTCAAACACAATATCAAATATATGATAAAATAATCATTGGTGTTAAAATAAATTTATAATTACACCATAGTAAATTTGCTATGATATAATAAATTGAGAGGGGAATTATGATTAAGAATATAATATTTGATCTTGATGGTACTATTACTAATTCCTATGAGGGAATTGTAAATGCTGTTAAGTTTAGTTTGGATAAAATAAATTTTAAATACGATGAAAGTAAGCTCATATCTTTTATAGGACCACCTTTGAAAGACAGTTACATGGAGTTGGGATTTAGTGAGACTGAATCCAAAGAAAGAATTGAAGATTTCAGGGATTACTATTTCGAAAAAGGCATGAAGGAAATGGAACTCTACGATGGAATTGTAGAAACTATACAACAATTTTATGATGATGGATATAAAATCTACTTGGCTACAAGCAAAGTTGAATCTTCAGCCAGAAAAATTCTTTCGGATAATAATTTGTTGAAATATTTTTCATATACTGCTGGTGCGACTATGGATCAATCTAGAGTTGAAAAAGAAGATGTAATAGCTTATTTAATTGATAAAACTGGTATAAAACCAGAAGAATCGATTATGGTTGGAGACAGACATCACGATATTGAAGGGGCAAGACTTAATAATATTAAAGCAATAGCTGCAGGATATGGATTTGGAAATGCAGACGAATACGAAAATTCTGTTTATGTTGCAGAAAAACCAATTGATGTGTATCAATATGTGATTAATCAAAATGATAGGTGATTTGAATGGTTAATAATATTAAAAATACGGTTATAGAATTTTCAAAACAAAATGAAGAAGTTAGAAGCCTTATAGAAACGGGAAGAAGACTTAATCCTACTTTAAAAAAGGACGAAAACACTGATTATCACTTTGTTTTCGGCGTTAGTGATTTTGAAAAGTTTAAGGATTCACATTTCATTGAAAACTTATTCGGCGATGTGTTGATGTTAGAAAAATCTGACAAATTAACTTATACGAATAAAATTAATCCGCACAACATAAGCTACACAATAGTGCTAAATGATATTTCTAAAATCAGAATATTTTTCATAAAAGAAAACACGATGCAAGCTTATATTAATGAAGATAGTCAATCAGAAATTTTGGTAGACAAAGACCAAGTTTTAGTTGGAAATAGCACGAAATCAGACGTCTGTTTTAGACATTTAAAGCCAACTAAACATGAATTTGAATCACTTGTTAATCAAATGTTCATAAATTCATTGAATGTTGCGAAAGGCTTGTACAGAAAGGAAGAAATCTACGCCATTCAAATGTTTTATCATGTCAGAGAAAACGTAGATAAAATGACTGGTTACTACATTGGTAGCAATTACGACTTCAATGTAAATATTGGATACAACTACGAATACATCAAGACTTATCTTCCAAAAGATCATTACGAAAGATATTTGCAAACATATCCACTTCCAGAATTAGAAAATTTGTGGAGTACATTGTTTAAATCGTGTGATCTATTCAGAAAACAGGGACTTCACGTGGCAGAGCTTTTGGGATATGAATATCCTAAGAGAGTTGACCGCGATATAATGCAAAAAATTAGAGATATATGGCAAAGATCGTACGATTAAAAAAACTGGTTTGTACAAACCAG
>NZ_JAGYZD010000006.1 GCF_018371055.1 Finegoldia magna
TGACACCAAAATTATATTCTTATATTCTTGCATACGCACCTCTGTAAAATAATTATAGCATATTTTTCAAACACTACAATGTATGGTATAATTAATACAATAGTAAACAGGGGGATAAAATGAAATTAGTAATCAAAAATTTAACTAAAAAATACGACGACAAATTGGTACTCGACGAAGTTAATTACGAATTCAAAGAAGGAGTCATCACTTCTGTTTTGGGTAGAAATGGAGCCGGAAAAACAACTTTATTCAACGTCCTATACGATGAGATAGATTTTGATTCGGGAGAATTTTATTTGGAAAACGAAGGTGTAACTGAAAAACTTCAAAAAGAAGATATAGGAATGCTTTTTTCGGAAAATTTCCTGCCGGAATTTCTTACAGGATACGAATACATCAAATTTTATCGCGACATCAATTCTCCAAACGATATAAAAACGGTGGAAGATTACATGAAAATGATGGATTTTTCCGAGAAAGATCAAAATAGATTAATCAAAGATTATTCGCACGGAATGAAGAGCAAAATTTCTTTGATCACACTTTTCATATCAAGACCGAAAGTCTTGCTATTAGACGAGCCATTGACAAGCTTGGACGTTGTAATCAGCACGCAAATCAAAAAATTATTGATGGAATTGAAATCACAAGGACGAATCATTGTTTTGTCGACACACATGTTGGATTTGGCGAAACAATTGAGCGAAGAAATCGTGCTTCTTCATCACAAAAAATTGCAAAAATTGGATTTGGACAAGAACGATGAGAAGTTCGATGCGGAACTTTACGATATTTTCAAGGATGAGTCCGATGAGTAATTATCTTAGCACTTATTTGAAACTTGTCATGAAGATGAAGCTCAATCAGACAGTGTATCAGCTTCGTGAACTTGGGATTTTCAAGAAAATAATCCCTGCGGATATTTACGGAAATGACGTGTTGAGCTTCGGCTATTCTGCTTTTTTTTACATTTCATTTGTAGTTAAAACATTATTTTTCAAAATATTGTACTGTGGGGCAATTTACGGCGTTGCAATTATCGCAGCGGCGAAGATTTTCAAAGGAACAATCCAAGAAAATATATTATTATCGTTGTTTTACATCTCGGCTGTAATTGGAAGCGTGATTTCGCAATTTACCTACGTTGCATTTGATAACGAGGATTCGATTTGTATCAAAGCCTTGAAACTTGACGCCAAGAAATACACAATCTTGCAGGATTATTTGTCAGACATTAGCTTTGCAATCTCAGGAATAATATTTGCGGTATTTTTCGCCATATTCGACATCAATCCAATGCATGCGATGAATATCACAGTGTTCTGCCTTGGATTTAGAAAATTAATCAAATACATCAACATCTTGGTGTACTCTACAAAAAGCAAAAAACATTTAACCGAAAACTACTTCTGCATGTGGGCGATTTTGCTATTGGGAATGGGACTTTTGGTATTGTATGGCACGAAATCCAAAATCTTCGTAGAAATATTTTACTCGACTTATGCGCTAATTTTCGGAATTGTTGCATACATTGTGGGCGCTGTTTTGATTTCAAAAACTGACAAAATCAGAGACATCGCAAGAATTGAAATCACAAACAAATCCATAATCGACCGCGACAACACATTCAAAGACATCAACACAGTCGGATACCAAATCGACGACGAAAAAATCGCACAACAAAACGATAGAATTTACGATAATTACAACGGAATTGAATACATCAACAAATTATTCCGCTACAGATTCAAACACAAATACAAAAAAATGATACTAATTCGTTCGGGAATAATCTTAGCTGTTGGAATAATCGGATTTATCGTACTAAGAGGACTCACAATCAATCCCAAACCAAGTGAATTGAAAATATTAGTGTCAGTATTTCCAATAATCTTGTTGTATTTCGGAATACAAATAGCAGTCCCAGAATCATTTAACAGATTTATGTTTTTGAATATGGACAGATATTTGATGAAACAAATGACCTACGCCAATAAACAAAACATCAAGGACACACTAAATTTTAGAATAAAACAAAATTTAAAAGACAACGCACCTACATTTGGATTGATGTTATTATTGGTAATAAGCTGGATGTTTGCAGCCAAAATAATTACAACAAATTTGTTAGTGAATGCTGTAGTCGCAGTCATCATAATCTACTTGTATCAATCAGTCAAACAACTCTATATGTACATGCTACTTCAACCATTCACAGTAGGATTAGAAAGCAAAAACATCGTCTACTCCATACTCAACACCGTTGAATCGTTGCTTTTCTGGGCAATAATATTCTTGCAAATAAAATTGAATTTCAACATTGGATTAGTAGCCTTGGCAATCTGCGTCATTTATACAGTTGTAGGATATTTCGTAGTGTTGGCTAAGGGAGATAAAACATTTAATTTGAAGAAAAGTTAGAATAGAAAATACAATATTAAATTAAAAAACAAGCCGGAAGGCTTGTTTTTTCCATTTTGGTTAGATTTTATTGTGAATTCATAATTACAAATACATTTACATTTCAATATGAGTATATTTTAATAAAAATATTTTATCACAAAATTTTTTTTAAAACTAGTTGACTTTTTAATTTTTCGGTGATATTATTACTAATACAGGGTATGATATAAAAAGGAGGTGAAACAAAATGCGATTTGACGTAAACATAACTTTAAGTGATAAAGAAATCCCTAAAGACAAAAATCGAATGTTTTTATCTTTTATTAAGCACAATTTATTAAAAAACAATAAAAATTGTTTTGAAGAATTGTATGGAAAGGGTATTACTAACAGAAAATCTTTTGCAATGGCATCATATTTGCCAGGTGCAATATTTAATGAAAATACTATAACGATTCCAAATAAAAAAATCAAATTAACTATTTCTGTTGTTGACATGGAATTGGGTGTAGAAATTTTTAATTCTATGATGGGAAGTGCGAACAGTACTTATCGATACAAAGATTGTGAACTTACTACAACAAGTGTCAAACTATTAAGGGAAAAAAGAATAGAAAATTCAAATGAAATATTTAAAACTTTATCACCGATTGTTATAAGAGATCATGTAAGAGAAGATAACAAAGATTGGTTCTATGATTTAAGTGATGCAAAAGGACAAGAAATATTTGTGAGAAATTTAAAATATCAACTTGAAGAAGAATTTCCAGAATCAAAGTATTTCTTAGATGAATTGGAAGTAGAAGTTTTAAAAAATAAAAAAACAGTTGCAAAAAATTACGGTATCAACGTTCAATGTAACTTATGCGTATTAAAAATCAATGCAAAGTCTGAAATATTAGAGCATATTTACAAATCAGGAGTTGGATCATACAAATCTCAAGGATTTGGCTTATTAGACATTATTTAAGTAGGAGGTGATAAAGTGATAGAAATTTTAGAAAATAATCCAAAATTTAATAGAAGAATTTGTCCTTCTGATTGGAGATTTTCGGCATCAATAGTTGGAATGATAAGGTTCTTCGAAGAAGAGGAAATTGAGTTTGATTTAAGCGAAGACGGATTTTATCTTTACTACAATTATGAAGATGTAAGTGAAGAAAATGATGAGAAATACTTTGATTATGTTGAGAAGACTTATCATTATTCTTTGCATCATACTGTACTAGAAGATTTGCTTAGGATTAGTGATAAATCAGATGAACAGAAAAAAATAATCAAAGAAAAAATGAATGGCAATTCTATAATGAAGAAAGTTCTTAAAGGAATAGGAGCTGAAGATGAAGAAAACATTTTAGAAAAAATATCAGAAAATAGAGAAGATATTATAAGAGATACTTTTAAAAACGCAAAATTTGGATATGCAAAATTTGCAAACTCCAATAAGATTAGGTCCGAAGAAGGAAAAGTTTGTAGACTAAATGGTTACTATGTAGATACTTCGAGAAAAACCAAATCGATAGGATTCGCATTTGATGATAAGACTAGAAACTACAATGATTTTATAGAGTTTGATTACATTCCTTTTGCATTTAGTCAAGATAGAGAATCCATTTTTATTAATAACAACATCGGTATCAGATATCTTAAAAACGCTAATGATGCGCTCGTACATGAAAATCAAGATAATGGAAAATTATCATATAAGTTGAATAAAAATTTTAGAAGTGAGATTTTTTATAATTTCAGTGAGGCATCAAATTTTATTGATTATGATGTCGAAGTGATTCTGAAAAACCAAGATGATGATTTTTTTGAAACTATATTTGTTAGGAAAGAGGCTATTGAAATTTTTGAAAGTATTTCAAAAATAGACAGTGAGAAACAATATATACAAAAAGCGTTGAAATATAATATCAAAATTAACGACGATTACTATATTAATATTTTGAACTACGTTACAAATTCAGTTCTGAACTTACAAGTATTAGATAAATTAATTATATTTTTGTTTAGGTACAAATTCAATATTAAATCTAATGATAACAAAAGGGCCGAAAAATCTGATTATGGATTTTTGATATCACAATTGATAAGAATAAATAGATTGATATATAGAAAACTATATGATGGAGGAGATAACAATATGACATATAAAAATGTTTATGAAACCGCAGAAGAAGTTAAACGAAAATTAAAAGAGAAAAATATGGAAAATAAATTAGGATCTTACAGGAGTAAACTGATTGGAGCCTTAACTGCAAATGATAAAGATAGATTTATTATTGTGTTGTTGAATCTATCATCGTATGCACAAGTTCAATTCGATTTTTTAACATTACTTACTAAGGATTTTGATTTGTACAAAAATATCGCTTTTGACTTTGTGTCTAAGCTAAATTATTTTGAAGACAACGGCTCAAATAAACCATCGGATAATACTAACCAAAATGAAGGAGAATAATATGAAAAACAAAGCATTGACATTAACAATTGTAGCAAAAATGACTTCTAACTACGGAGAAGGACTAGGAAATATTGGAAGTGTTCAAAAAGTTTACCGAAACGGTAAATCTTACGCAATCAGGTCCAGAGAAAGTTTGAAAAACGCAATAATGGTTCAAAGTGGAATGTATGATGATTTAAAAGTAGATGTCGATTCTGGAGTTACACAAAAAAGTGTAGATGAAAATACTAACGCTTCTAATTGTAGAGCCTTAGAAGGTGGGTATATGAATACAACAGGAGAAACTAAAATAAGAAGAAGTTCATTTTATCTCACTGATGCAATAGCATTTGAACCTTTTATCAATGAAGCAAGATTTCATAACAACTTATATCTAGCACAAAAGAGCGCTGAACAACAAGGTATCAATTTGCAAAAAGAAGCGAAAAAATCTGGATTAATGCCTTACCAATACGAATACGACAAATCCATGAAAAGATATTCAATTACATTCGATTTGGACAAAGTTGGAGAAGACTTGAATTTTGATGCAGTAGCAGATTCTCACGAAAAAACAAACAGGGTTAATTGTATACTTGACGCTATCAAGGATTTGTCTCTAGTAGTTAGAGGAAATATGGACAACGCAGAACCATTATTTATCGTAGGTGGAATTGGTGACAAGAAAACTCACTATTTCGAAAATGTCGTATCCGTTGATGAAAAGAAATTACAAATTAACGATGATTTATTAAACAAACTAAAAGAAGGATATAAGGCAGGATTATTAGAAGGAAACAATTTTGACAATGAAAAAGAAATTGAAGAAAAATTAAATCCTGTTAGCATCAGCTCATTCTTTTCGGATTTAAAAGAAGAGGTGAAAGCTTATTATGAAAATTCTTCGAATTAAAATAAAACAAGCTCAAGCATCTTATACAAGAGAGGAAACTGTGGATAATCACACAACTTATCCACTACCTCCATTCTCAACTATTATTGGAGCGTTGCATAATGCTTGTGGATACACATCATATAGACCAATGGATATTTCAGTTCAAGGGAAATATGGTTCAATGCAAAGGGAGTATTATACTAACATTGGTTTACTAAACAATAGAGAAGAAGACCGAAACTTTTTGGTTTATCTAAAAAATCCTCAGCTTTTATCTAAAGGTTTTATCCAAATTGGAGAAGGATTAAAATCACAAGGCAATAGCTTCATTAATAGAAAAACTGTTAGAATTGACGATGAAGAATATTATTCAAAGTATGTCGATTTAATGAAAAAGAAAAAAGAGCTAGATGAAGAAAATAAAAATGTTGTAAAACCTAAGATTAAGGAATTGAAAGACAAAGAAAAAGAATTTAAAACCGAGCAAAAAAAGTACGACAAGAATTCTGAAGAATATGAAGATCTGAAAAATAAAATAGAGGATATAAAAAAACAATACAAACTCATTGATTCTGAATTTAAAGATAAATACAAAAGAGAATATGATGATTTACAAAAACATTTTAAAACTTTGGTGAAAAGACCTTCGATGCAAGAAGTTTTGTACGATGTTGAACTTGTAATTCACATAAGAACCTCAGACGATACTGCCAATGATATTCTAGAAAATATTCAGAACTTTGTAAGTCTTGGAAGAAGTGAGGATTTTATAGAATTGATTGAAGCAAAAGAAACTGAAATTATTGAAGCGGATGATGATGTTGATTTGAAAAATGATTATAAAATATACGCCAAATTATCAGAAATTTCGAGAAATGGTAATTACGGAAGCTTTATATTCACAGATGGTAACAACAAAAAAGAAGCGAAAGGAACAGTATATTATATAAGTAAAGATTATGTTATTGAAAATAACAGGAGAGTATTCAATAAAATTCCATGTTTGTATTCATCAAATCTTGGCATTGATGAAGATTCCAATGGATTTGTTGACAGTGAAGGTTATATAGTTAGCCTAAATTAGAGATTGAAATGAATAATATTGAAGATACTTTATTAAAAGAAATTTATTCTAATAGCCTTGCAAAACCAGACGAAACTTTGTATGAACATACAAAATTGCTTTTGGATAATTTTGAAATTTTGAAAAACTTAGGATATTTAAACAGTAATGTCAATGATATCGAAGAAATACTATATTTATCTTGCTTGTATCATGATATGGGCAAGATAAATCCGGTTTTTCAAGAAAGGTTAAAAAATAAAAATAAATTTGATAAAAATGTAGAGGTGGGACACAATATCTTGTCGGCTTGCTTGGTTAATTTATATTTGGATAATTCCAAAGAAAATAGGTCGAAAAATAATCTAGTAAGAGCAGCCATACTAAATCATCATAATTATATTGAAAATTTTACATTTCTAAACGACAAAACTAACGAAACAGTTTTGTTTAAAAATTTGGAAGAAATTAATAATAAATTATTCAATGAAGAAGCAGATGCTTTTTTCAAAATTGTAAGGAAAACTAAAAAAATACGCACAATTGATGAGATGAAAGCAGCTTCAGATAGTTATGAATACATTATTATCAAAGGCTTGTTAAACAAATGTGACTATGCAGCTAGTGCTCACATGAAATGCGAAATCAAAAATGATTTTCTTCTGAACTCATTAGAAAGCTTAAATTATAATTGGCGAGATATTCAACAATTTTGTATAGAAAATAGAAATGATAATTTGGTCATTGTCGGTTCTACTGGATTGGGAAAAACAGAAGCTTCTCTTCTATGGGGAGCTGATAATAAAATATTTTATGTTTTGCCATTGAGAACTGCGATAAATGCAATGTATGAAAGAATAAAAAATCTAGTAAAAAATGATTATGATAAAAAAGTTGCAGTTTTGCATGGACAAACAGACAGCGTTTATTTGAAAGAATTAAATAATAATTTGTCCGTAAAAAATGAAAATGAAAAATTCTATGAATATTATAAGAATACAAAAAAATTAGCTATGCCGATAACTGTTGCCACGCCAGATCAATTATTTGATTCAGTATTTAAATACAATGGATATGAGTTTAAAATGGCTACATTTAGCTATTCTAGAATAATAATCGATGAAATTCAAGCGTATAGTCCAGATATCTTGGCATATACAATATATGCAATAAGATTGATAAATGATTTAGGCGGGAAAATTGCTATATTTACAGCGACATTAGCACCATTTGTAATGGATCTTTTGACAAAAAAATCAAGTATCACAAGCGAATATAGATTCAAGGATTTTGAGTATAAGTACGAGTGCTTTCTGTCTGAAAATAAAAGACATAACATGAAGATTGTCGAAAAAGAATTAGACTGTGAATATGTTGAAAAAATATTGAATAAACGCAGGGATATAAGAACATGCTTGATTGTTAGAAATACAATAAAATCAGCACAAGAACTGTACAATCAATTGAATAATGATTTGGATTGTTCAAAATATGAAGTAAATTTATTGCATTCAAAATTTACTGTAGAAGACAGAAAACAAAAAGAGGTTGAAATTTTAAAAGACGGAAATCCTAAAAATGTTAACGATAAAATAAAAGTATGGATATCAACGCAAATTGTAGAAGCTAGCTTAGACATTGATTTCGATATAATGTTTACAGAATTATCGGAATTACTAGGATTGTTTCAAAGATTTGGACGAGTGTACAGAAAAAGAACTTTAGAATCAGAAATACCAAACATATACGTGTTTACAGAAATTTCAGAAAAACAAATTTCTTCAGCGTATAATTCATACGGATTTATCGATCAAACCTTGCATAATTTAAGCAAAACTGCTTTGAAAGAAAAAGGCGATGGAATTATCACTGAAGAAGAAAAAATAAATATGATAAACCGACATTTTACAACTGAAAAGCTTAGAGATAGTGATTACATCAAAAAGTTTAATCAAGTTTTTAATAAGATACAAAGCTTAAGTCCTGGAAAAATGGAATTAAGTGATGTGAAAAAAGAATTTAGAAATATAGTTTCATTCAAAGCGATGCCGATTAATATTTATAATAGTGGCGATATTGCCAAACTTATTGAACAAATAAACAATTGTTATAGAGATATGATAACACTTGATGGTGAACAAAAAAATGCTGAAAAACTTAAACTAATAAAATTACAAGACAAACTATCAGACAAGACACTAAATGTAAATATTTCGGATATTAATCCCAAAAACTTCTTCACAGCCGCAAATGAAAAAATATATATTACAGAAAAATTTTACGACAATGAGTATGGACTCTTGAACGATGAGTTAGTTGATAAATTTGATTTACAACCTAATTCAGGAGGAATATTCATATGACAGAAGATAAGATTACTGGGCTCATGATTTACTACTATTTTGTTTGCAAAAGGAAGTTGTGGTATTCTTGCCAAAACATATCTATGGAATCGGAAAACGAGAATGTTTCTGTTGGTAAATTTGTAGATGAATCTTCATATATAAAAAACAGAAAACACATTATGATTAATAACGAGATTAACTTGGATTTTATCGAGAATTCAAATACTATTCACGAGATTAAGAAAAGTAGAAAGATTGAGAAGGCTTCGATTTGGCAAGTCAAATATTATTTGTATTATTTGAAAAAACGTAATATCGATAATTTGAATGCGAAAATAGACTATCCTCTTTTGAAGAAAACGGTGGAAGTTGAATTATCCGAAGAGGATGAGCTTACTATAGATAAATCTATCGAGGAGATAAAAAGGATAGTTTCGTGTGAATTTCCGCCTGAATTTGAAGTTAAGAATATTTGTAAGAGCTGTGCATTTGAAGATTTGTGCAAAATATAGGAGATTTTATGAAGAATAGTTTGTATGTTTATCAAAATGGGGAACTGAAAAGAAAGGATAATACACTTAAATTTTGCACGGTTGATGGCGAGAAGAGGGACATTCCAATAAATATGGTATCAGAGATTTATCTTTTTGGAGAGGTTAGTATTAATTCTAAATTAATAGATTTCCTGTCACATAATGATATAATTGTTCATTTTTTTAACTACTATGATTTCTACAGCGCAAGTTTGATGCCGAAAAAATCAAAAGTTTCTGGGAAAGTAACAGTTAAACAAGCCAAATTTTATTTGGATGATGAAAAAAGACTACAACTAGCGATGAAATTTGTGGAGGGTGCAGGTAAAAATATATACAGAAATCTAAGATATTATAACGGAAGAGGAAAAGATCTTGAAGAGTATATGAATGAGGTTAATTATTACTTAAAAAACTTAGACAAAGCAAGAGATGTGCAAGAACTTATGGGTATGGAGGGTAATATTCACAAAACATATTACAAATCGTGGAATATAATCATAAATCAAGAGATTGATTTTGAAAAAAGAGTCAAAAGACCTCCAGATAATATCGTGAATACTTTGATTTCGTATTTGAACTCATTGGTCTACACAACTGTTTTGGGCGAAATTTACAAAACTCAACTAGATCCTACGATTAGTTTTCTCCATGAACCTGGCGATAGAAGATATTCACTGAGTTTGGATATTGCGGAAATATTTAAACCGTTGATAGCTGACAGACTAATATTTTCATTATTAAACAAAAATCAGATACAAGACAAACATTTTAGTCAAGAATTAAACTATTTGTACATGAAAGAATCAGGGTCTAAGGTAATATTGCAAGAATACAATAAAACTTTGCAAAGGACGATAAAGCACAAAGATTTATCCAGAAATGTAAGCTACAGATATCTGATCAGATTAGAATGTTATAAATTGGTGAAGCATTTTATTGGTGAAAAAGAATATGAACCGTTTATAATTTGGTGGTAAAAATGTATATAATTTTGGTATATGACATCTCAAATGAAAATAATGGACAACGAAGGTGGAACAGAGTATTCAAAATATGCAAACAATACTTAAACCATATCCAAAACTCCGTGTTCGAAGGAGAAATCTTAGAATCGGATTTGTTTAAGTTGAAGAAGAAAATCCAAAAAGAAATCGATGAGAAAATAGATTCAGTAATAATATTCAAAAGTCGAAACGAAAGATGGCTTGAAAAAGATATATTGGGAACAGAAATTGACGATCCGCAATTTATCTAAGACAATTGTCGATCACCGATATAGACAAAATACACGTAGATCGACAACGCCTAAAATCACACATTATTTTGCGTAAAATTGAATTATTTTCAAAAAATCGTAAATTTGATATACTTAAAAAGAACAAAGACAGAAACACCGTCTATAAGCGTTAAAAATGCTGCCGTAGATAGGCGCCTATTAAAATCTAACCAGAGTGGAATGTAAATTTTGTATGTTTGATAACTAATAGATTACCAAATCCTCCATTAAAATCTAACCAGAGTGGAATGTAAATAAAACATTGAATATGTTAGTAACACACTCAAATGAAATTAAAATCTAACCAGAGTGGAATGTAAATATCAAGTCGTTTTCTTTGTTTGCTTTGCTTGTTCTGATTAAAATCTAACCAGAGTGGAATGTAAATAGAATATAATAATTTATGGCAATATATCAAAGGGTGATTAAAATCTAACCAGAGTGGAATGTAAATCTGGTTCATTTGGTTTTAACTATGACAATTATATTGACATTAAAATCTAACCAGAGTGGAATGTAAATTATTCTGACACCACTTTTGAAAAGTTCTTCTATAATTGATTAAAATCTAACCAGAGTGGAATGTAAATTATTCAGTAGAATCCAAAGACGGATTGATACGTTCATTAAAATCTAACCAGAGTGGAATGTAAATTTTTTTATATAGTGATACTGATAGTATGCATTTATATTAAAATCTAACCAGAGTGGAATGTAAATGTACAAGCATACGGTAAAACTTTGTTACCAAAAGCTACATTAAAATCTAACCAGAGTGGAATGTAAATAAAACTCTCCTCGTAAAGTTGTGCTAATGCGAATGATATTAAAATCTAACCAGAGTGGAATGTAAATGTGGTTGAATATGTTGAGAATGCAGAGCGTAAGGGATTAAAATCTAACCAGAGTGGAATGTAAATAATTCAAGAAAAGACGAAAAACAAGAACAACCACAAGATTAAAATCTAACCAGAGTGGAATGTAAATCGAATATATGCCAAAGTTCTTATGCCATTTTGCTATTAAAATCTAACCAGAGTGGAATGTAAATGTAGTCAACGCACCTTGGAAATCTTTAAAGGCTGCTTATTAAAATCTAACCAGAGTGGAATGTAAATAAGCTATCAGCACTCAAATACGTCGCAGATTTTTATATTAAAATCTAACCAGAGTGGAATGTAAATACAATTGTAGACTACTAACACCAAACTTTCTGTTTTATTAAAATCTAACCAGAGTGGAATGTAAATTATAAAGAATTAAGTTTTAATTTTGCGTCTTGTGTATTAAAATCTAACCAGAGTGGAATGTAAATCTTGATGTTTGTTATCAAAAAGGTTATGTTGATTATGATTAAAATCTAACCAGAGTGGAATGTAAATCTTTGTCCTTTAAAGATTTCAGATAAATTACTTGATTAAAATCTAACCAGAGTGGAATGTAAATACTGGAAGAAAGCTAAGGCTGACGGAGTACAATTTGATTAAAATCTAACCAGAGTGGAATGTAAATACCCATTTGGTGTCAACTTAGAAAGAGCAAATAAAAATTAAAATCTAACCAGAGTGGAATGTAAATCAAAACTTGAATAAATGATATCATTTAAATAAAATTTATTAAAATCTAACCAGAGTGGAATGTAAATGATGAGGTTGTGGCTATGCTTATCGGCGATAATGCATTAAAATCTAACCAGAGTGGAATGTAAATTCTTTTTAGAATACGGTGCGACCATTTCTAATATATCATTAAAATCTAACCAGAGTGGAATGTAAATCTTATCTCTTGCTAATACCTCACGTCTAACCTTTCGATTAAAATCTAACCAGAGTGGAATGTAAATAATCAACAAGAAAATTTGAACGTGGAGGGAACTGTATTAAAATCTAACCAGAGTGGAATGTAAATTTTTGAAGCCTGTATCATTACATTTCTTGCACTTGATTAAAATCTAACCAGAGTGGAATGTAAATTATTCTTTATATTTCCATAATTGCTGAGTTCATAGCATTAAAATCTAACCAGAGTGGAATGTAAATGCAATTATGTTAAATTATGCTTTACCTTGCGGATACATTAAAATCTAACCAGAGTGGAATGTAAATTGCCCCAAGCGTAACCGTCAAGTGCTTGACAATAAATTAAAATCTAACCAGAGTGGAATGTAAATAACTGCTGTATAGTGTTTGGTCTGCTGTATACATCGATTAAAATCTAACCAGAGTGGAATGTAAATCTTTTTTATTACAATATTATTATATACTCTTTTAATTAAAATCTAACCAGAGTGGAATGTAAATTATGAAATGGAGTTGACATCAAGTCAAGGTAATGTGTATTAAAATCTAACCAGAGTGGAATGTAAATATTAAGCAGATGAAGATACACAAGGAGCAGACTAGATTAAAATCTAACCAGAGTGGAATGTAAATCTTAATCAAGGATTTGACACAGGTTATAAAATAAATATTAAAATCTAACCAGAGTGGAATGTAAATTAAATTTGATACTTGCTTATTAAGTCTGACACCAAAATTAAAATCTAACCAGAGTGGAATGTAAATAGATTTTGATAATATTAGTGGAATTATAGAACAAGATTAAAATCTAACCAGAGTGGAATGTAAATTTTAAATCTGTATAACAAGTGTACAAAACATTTAATTAAAATCTAACCAGAGTGGAATGTAAATATGTTTAGTATGCCCACCTACACTATAGTTAGGGTATTAAAATCTAACCAGAGTGGAATGTAAATGCATAATTAACACCCTTGTTCCAGTGAGCTATCCAATTAAAATCTAACCAGAGTGGAATGTAAATACTTTATCTCCTAAAAAATTTAAAGTTTTAGACCAAATTAAAATCTAACCAGAGTGGAATGTAAATATATATACATGGGTTCATCGATTCCTTTTTTTGTAATTAAAATCTAACCAGAGTGGAATGTAAATGACCAAATGGCGATAAAAACTGTTATTAATCGTGCATTAAAATCTAACCAGAGTGGAATGTAAATACATTTCCGTCTCCTAGACTTATACTCTTTATCCTATTAAAATCTAACCAGAGTGGAATGTAAATACATTCTCCTCAATAATCTTGATCCTGTCTTTAAGATTAAAATCTAACCAGAGTGGAATGTAAATATATATTGAATACTTCGCCCCACATTGATTTCGTGTTCTCATTAAAATCTAACCAGAGTGGAATGTAAATTTTGATTTTCGTCTACAAACAAGGAATTGTGATAAAATTAAAATCTAACCAGAGTGGAATGTAAATGGACAATTTATCCATCTGTGCGCACCACTTGCACTTAATTAAAATCTAACCAGAGTGGAATGTAAATTTCAACTTTTAATAAATAACAAAGCTAATAAAGAATTAAAATCTAACCAGAGTGGAATGTAAATGTGGAGATTACTATTTTTTTATCGTTAATCATACATTAAAATCTAACCAGAGTGGAATGTAAATGCTCTTTTTATTTTTCTTCTGGGAATAATTTGTTAAATTAAAATCTAACCAGAGTGGAATGTAAATCCCCCTGGGTAAGTTATTCCACCCCAATTATTTTCAATTAAAATCTAACCAGAGTGGAATGTAAATTGTTTTTTAGCTTTTGAGTCTTAGCACGGGATTGGGATTAAAATCTAACCAGAGTGGAATGTAAATTTTATTTTGTCTGAAACCGTAGCAGGTCTTACGTCTATTAAAATCTAACCAGAGTGGAATGTAAATTTACTAAAAGGAAATAGACAATGAAAAAACTTGATAATTAAAATCTAACCAGAGTGGAATGTAAATTTCAAAGCCATTTACTGCTATTTTTTGAACTACATCATTAAAATCTAACCAGAGTGGAATGTAAATCATCTTGTGTAAAAGTCTTCTCAGTTTCTTTTTCAATTAAAATCTAACCAGAGTGGAATGTAAATCGATTTTGCCGACTTTATCGCCAATGCCGATTATCATTAAAATCTAACCAGAGTGGAATGTAAATCTATATCAGATATAACGTATATAGGGGCTACAATATTAAAATCTAACCAGAGTGGAATGTAAATGACGATATTTTAGATACTACTTATCAATCATTTAATTAAAATCTAACCAGAGTGGAATGTAAATATATTAAAATACTTTGTATTTTTATAAGATGAAATAATTAAAATCTAACCAGAGTGGAATGTAAATAAACACTATCTAAGTTATAAATATCATTTACTGAATGAATTAAAATCTAACCAGAGTGGAATGTAAATATATCAGAAATGATAGAATTACTAGTACTTTGGGCAGCATTAAAATCTAACCAGAGTGGAATGTAAATTAAACTTGTAACAGTCCACGAACTCTATTATCGTCAATTAAAATCTAACCAGAGTGGAATGTAAATGCTAGTAATTTCATAAATCTTTTAGCTTCACCCTTCGATTAAAATCTAACCAGAGTGGAATGTAAATGTGGGACTTGGAATTGCTGGAGCTTTTTTAGCCTGGAATTAAAATCTAACCAGAGTGGAATGTAAATAAAAACATCAAAACAGATTTTTCAAACAATACAGAAATTAAAATCTAACCAGAGTGGAATGTAAATGTTAAAATTAAAAGAAAGGCTAAACTTTTTAAGGGATTAAAATCTAACCAGAGTGGAATGTAAATGTATAATGAGTATTCAAGTAAAAGACAAAAAGAGTATTAAAATCTAACCAGAGTGGAATGTAAATTGATAAGTCTATAAACTGTCTATTTTTTAATGCACTATTAAAATCTAACCAGAGTGGAATGTAAATGTTTTTTAGGTACTTTAAATTATACTACAACAATTATTAAAATCTAACCAGAGTGGAATGTAAATTAAATTGTAAAAGTTTTTGACCGTCTCTATCGTTTAATTAAAATCTAACCAGAGTGGAATGTAAATCTATCTTCTTGTCAAGTAATGGCTGTATCTCTATAAATTAAAATCTAACCAGAGTGGAATGTAAATATGGATAGAATCAAAGAATTAGGTAGTGCTTCCGTTCATTAAAATCTAACCAGAGTGGAATGTAAATATATTTTCACTTGCTTTTGTATTAACAACGTCTACATTAAAATCTAACCAGAGTGGAATGTAAATCAACAAGAGAATTAGAAGATTTAAGATTAGAAAATAATTAAAATCTAACCAGAGTGGAATGTAAATTTATAGTATAATTTACATAAGTTAAAGGTGAGTTATTAAAATCTAACCAGAGTGGAATGTAAATAATATATAATCGTGATGAAATTTAAAGTTTCCTATAATTAAAATCTAACCAGAGTGGAATGTAAATGTTGCAGTTCTTTTGTCAAAGAATACTTTAATATTATTAAAATATAACCAGAGTGGAATGTAAATGTTGACGGTATTCCTGTCCACTTCATAGCATTTGTAATTAAAATCTAACCAGGGTGGAATGTAAATGCAATCAAGCCACACTTCTCTACTCAAATAAGCCTATTAAAATATAACCAGAGTGGAATGTAAATATGTTTTAGAAGATTTATACAACGAAAAGAAACGTATTAAAATCTACCCAGAGTGGAATATAAATTGAGCAAGTTTTTTGTAATTTTCTGTATCATCGCAATATTAAAATCTACCCAGAGTGGAATGTAAATATCATCATTATCATCATCTCATCATTTGATTCATCTGATTAAAATCTACCCAGAGTGGAATTTAAAGCAAAGGTTTTAGATATAGGTCATGGAAAGAGGAACAATTAAAATCTAACCAGAATGGAATTTAAAGTTAAGAGTTACAAGAAGAGTAAGGGATATCGCAGTAATTAAAATCTAACCAGAATGGAATGTAAAGCAACTTTTTATGCGTTCTTTGGTCTTTGATGTCATATTAAAATTTAACCAGAATGGAATGTAAATCTACTTGATAAGAAAATTGAGGGTTTGTTATCAAAATTAAATCTAACCAGAGTGGAATGTAAATGTCGATAGCATTAGTTCGTATTGTCCCTCTTCTAGCTATTAAAATTTAACCAGAATGGAATGTAAATATTTCAAGCTCACCTGGAAGTTGTCTTAGTGATACCTCATATTAAAATCTAACCGGAGTGGAATGTAAATGAGTATATGTCGACTATGTCCTCGTATTCGTCTTTATTAAAATCTACCAAGAGTGTAATGAAAAGAGATGCCTTAACAATTGTAAATTAAAATAAATAAGCTCAATCTAAACCCAATTTAAAATGTGTAGGATATTAATAGCAAATCATGATATACTAGAATTAAATAATATTTAATGGAGGAAATTATGAATTTAAAGAAAAACTTAGTTAAATGCACAATTGCACTAACGTTAGCAACAATGTTATCGATTCCAACAAATGGTCTTGCATACAAAGAAGCAAGAATAGGTGGATATGACAGATTTGATGTAGCAATCAACATATCAAAAAAGTATGAAAACTCAGATACATGCTATTTGATTAATTACCTAGCATATCCTGATGCAATAGCATCTTCAAATTACATCAAAGATAGAAATGGGAAACATATACCAATCTATTACACAAAGTCAGACAAAGTAGACACAAAAACATTGAATCATTTAAAAGCAAAGAAATATAAAGAAGTAGTTATATTTGGTGGAGAAAATTCCGTATCAAACAAAGTAATTCAACAACTAAAAAACAACGGATTTAAAGTTAGTAGAAGCTCAGCAGGAAAAAACAGATACGATACAGTTAATCAACTATTAATAGGATCCACTAACTATGAAGACGAAAATATAATATTAGTAAGTGGAGAAAACTTTGCTGATAGTTTAATCGGTACATCATTAGCAAAAAAACTAAATTGTAAAATAATAATTACACCTCCTAATGAAATTGACAAGACAATCAAAAATGAATTCTTTAATACAAATAAAAAACAAAGAGCAAAAGTTAATAATGTATACATAGTGGGTGGAGAAAAATCAATATCAAAAAATATTGAAAAACAATTCTCCACAGTAGCCAAAGTTCACAGAATAAGTGGAAGAGATAGATATGATACATCATTACAATTAGCAAAAGAAATAGGAAATGATAAGTATACAGTTGTAAGTGGAGAAAACTTTGCTGATAACTTAGTAGCCATTCCATACTCTTACGCACATGACAGAATTTTGGTTCTTACCAATCCAAAGTATACTTCTAATCAATTAAAGACTTTAATCAGAAATACAGATTTCATGATAGTTGGCGGAGAAAAATCTGTTCCAGATGAAATACTAGAGTTAGAAAACAAAGATTCATCAAAACCAGATGATAAAAAACAAGAAGAACCAGAAGATAAAAACAATCAAAAGAATCAAGAAAAGCCTGAAGATAAAGAAAAACAAGAAAATGAATTCATAACAATTACTACGTTTCCTTATGCAGAAATAAATTTGAAGGCAAAGTCTTTTGAAGAAGCTTTAAAATTATCAGAAAATATAAAAAAGTATCCATATGAGATATCAATTCCTAATGATATGCTAGAAAAATTATATGATGATGATCATGAAATTTTACGTCATAGTATTATAATACGAAATAAATCAGATTTAAATGGTTTGAAAATTATGTATTATGATGAAATAAAAATGAAAAAAGAATTAAAAACTGTTGCAAAGTCAGCTTTGAATTATGGAAAAGGAAATGACAAAAAAACTGTGGAGTATATTATAAAATGGATATGTAACAATACGACGTACGACCAAAGACATTATTCGAAAAACATTCAAGATCAAATAGACGCTATTGGACATCCTGTTTTATGGTATCAAGATAGAATAAAATCCAATAAAAAAGTGGGTAGGGGAGTTTGTGATTTATATGCTGCTTTATTTAACCAATTATGTAAGTATGCAAATATTCAAAGTGAATCTGTATCAGTAGGTATAAAAACGAAAAATTATGATCATACTATAAATGTTGCAAAAATAAATAATCAATGGCTATATTTTGATGTTACTTTTTATGACTATGGAGATAAAAACAAAACTTTTAATAATTTAGGAAATTATCCACGTTTTTTTGCGACAAGAAATAATATGCAAAAACTTTACAAAGTAATGGAAAAGATTGATCTGAATTAAAATGAGACTGTGAAATAGTTTGTGTATAGAATCCTCCTGAGATTGTAGTAATCAGGAGGATTTTAGAATACCAAGAAAAAGACCAGAAACAAGACTCAACAAAAATCATATTATATAGAGATATAAAGGATAAAAGACTTAAAAACAGTATACAAAGCATCAGCAGAAAAACTAATACTAAGTAATTTTAGATATATTTGAAGAAAAATGGCGGGAAAACATCCAATGTGTGTAAATTGGTGTAGAAACAACTGTGCTGAATTAGCAACATATTTCAAATATCCATATGGAATAATAAAACTAATATATAAAACAAATACCATAGAAAATTTTAATAAACAACTTAGAAAAGCAAAAAAACAAAACAATATTTCAAAACGATTACGCACTACAAAAAAGCCTGTATCTAGCGATGGTAGATGCTTCAAGTAAGTGGACAAATAGAATAAGAGGATGGGGTTAAATATTGTCACAACTATCAATATTTTTGAAGTCAGAATCTAAATTTTGCCATTAAAATAATAAAAGGTATATTTTAAAAAATTAAAAAAATATCAGCTCATAACCTATCAGGATGAGCTGATACACAAAACTTTTCACATACCCATTAGAAAACCTGTTAATCATGAATTAAAAGTCAGTACGTTTCTGGATATTGTCACCTTCAATTATTTCAAAATCATCTGGATCGTACAAATAGTCTTCATCAGTATCATCAATAATTCTTATAAATTCACCTTCATATCCTAACGCTTCGTAAATTTTGTTTTTAGTTAGAGATATACCCCGATTTTCTCTTATATATTTAGCTTTCATCATCGACATCCTATTAAATTAATTCTTATCTTTTATCCATTCATTAAAGTCGTATCCACGTACTTCTAACTCGTTTTTTATAGAGTCTAGCACAAATTCATATCCAGCAATTACACCTTCATCAAATTCGCTGCTTGATTCTTTTTCATATTCTTCTTTTCGCTCAACTATATCCATTATTATTGCTTTTAAGGTTTCTTCGGACCGTTTCCAATCTGTTTTTGACTTCATAATTTACTCCTATTTTAGATATCTATAAAATTTGTTATTATCATTCAAACATTAATCAATATTTAGTTTTTGATTTTAAAGCCTTATTTAGGTATTTATTATAAATTATATCACTATTGTATAAAAAATACTGAAAATTACTATACAAACAAAAAGTGAAAAGATGTTTAATAGTAATTTTACAAATCATCATAATATTGGATCTCTGGGAGATAAAAGATATAATATAATTATATTTCAGTTTATCGAATATTTACATAAAAGATGGTACATTGTTTGTAAAAGAAAGTGAACATAAAAAAGAAAGGATTAATGTGATTATGAAGTATAAAACACCAACTGTATATTATTATTGTCCAGATTATAAAAAATATGTGAAATGTGAAGGCGGCATGTATTACTGCATAAAAGATGGTAAGGAAGTATTTAATGATTTCTATTCTAAAATTGATTTGGGGTCGATATATACCGAAAATATAACAAAGGAAGAATACTATGCTCAATTATATTAAAGCTTTTTTTATTATGCTGAATGCGCATAAAGGACAAAAAGATAAAGGCGGACACGCATACTTTTTACATCCATTAAGAGTTTCTAAGAAAATAAGTGACAGGCGATATAAGATAGTTGCACTGTTGCACGATGTTTTAGAAGATTCTGACAAATATACAATTAATGATTTTGACTTTCTTGACTCTGAACAAAAAGATGCATTGATTAAACTTACACATCCAGAAAATGTAGAATACATGGATTACGTAAAAAATATAAAAAGTAATAGCATTGCAAGGGAAGTAAAGTTAATGGATTTGGAAGATAATATGAATCTAAACAGACTGGAATGTCTTACAGAAAAAGACTTTAAAAGAGTTGAAAAATACAAGAAAGCTAAAGATTATCTTTTAGCATAAAATTAATAAAACACCAAATATTGAAAATCTAAGATGTTGAAAGTTAAAGAAATAGAATTATTGGAGAAATAATATGCTCAACACACACGAAAACAACGTAAAAGCTGAAAAAATGTTAGAAGAATATTACAAAAAATATTTAGAAGAAAAAGAAGCAAAAATAAGGAAAAAAAGAAATCATAAAATAAAGACTAAAAAGACAAAATAATTAATTTGTTAAGGACAATTTCCTAATAGATGCCATTAATAAAACACCCTTTTTTGAATAATCCAACCAACCAAAAAGGCTATGAGCTCACGCTCACAGCCTTATTTTTCGTGTTGTTTTATTATATTTTCCAATCTTTTGTATTCTTTTTTGAATCTCGGGTTTGTGGATTTGCTTTTCAAATCGTTTAGGTTTTTTCTTGCTGACACAAAATCATCGTCGAATATGTTTTTCATTATATACAATTGTTTGATGTTTTCGACGTAATTTGGATTATTTTCGAATTGTTTCAAAAGTTTTTCGTGTATTGTGAACAGTTCATTAAACTTATTTTGGTCGTTTAATTTGAAGTGGGCGATCATTGTGTTGAGCCAATATATCAACTGAAGGTCTTGGTTTTTCAATTGGTCTGTTGCAATACCATCATATACTAACAGTGTTTTGTTTGGCTCATTAAGTTCCAAATATCCCGCTCCCAAATTCATTTTCATTACTGCTTGGATGTGTTTGTTTTTGATTTTGGAAATTTTGGGTTCTAATTCATTGACGAAATCTTTGTATTTCATTTCTTCGAATAGTTTCATTGAATGTTTCAATTCGTTTGTTTTGTAGAAGAAATAAATTGTGTTTACTATCAGGATGATTGCCAAGATAGCCCCACCGATTATCCAATAATATTTGAGCATGACTTTGTCGTCGATTTTGAATACGAACTTTATGATGAGCATGGCAATTCCTATTGCAAATGCTATGCCCAATAATTTTAGATATTTTTTCATGTGTACCTCTGTTTTACGTTAAATTACTTGAAAATATCAAATATACTTCTTGTAGTTTTGTTATAAATCTTGTTGTAAAGTGCTTTTTTGGGGTTTTTAAACCAGCCAACTCCTTTTTTGCCGTAAGTTGGATCGATTGCTGATTTCATTTTTCTTTTGTACTTTGAAGTTGTTCTTGCTTTGAATGATTTCTTCAAGCTTGGTGTTCTAAATCCTATTTTCATAAATGCCTACCTTAATATATTATTATATATTAATTATAAATCATCTATGCGGATTTTCAATTGGGTTTTGTATTTGAAAAATTTGTGAGATAATAAAAATGGTGATATTATGTTGGAGTTTATGAGTTTGAAAGATAAAAACATGATAGCTGTTCAAGGTGCTGGCGGCAAGACCTCGAGCGTTTTTTTGCTTGCAAATGAGTTCAAATCTATAAATGAATCATCTCTTGTGAGTACGACGACGAAAATGGGGATTGTGAGGGAAGATAGATTTGATTATTTGTACAAATTCGATGAGAATACGAAAATTGTGGACGGGAAAATATATTTTGCATCCAAATCTCGTACCGACAAAAAAGAAATCGGATTTGAGCCGGAATTTTTCGACAAAATTTTTGCTGAAGGATTGTTTTCCAATATAATTTTGGAAACGGATGGGGCAAAGACAAGACCTATCAAAGCTCCGCGAGAAGATGAGCCTGTAAATCCTAAAAATATAACGCATTGCGTTGGCGTGATGGGACTTGACAGCGTGAACAAGCCTTTTGGTGAAAGATTTTGCCACAGAAAAGAATATATGGAGAAAATTATTGGAAGTCCCGAGATTTTGACGACAGAAAGCTACGCTCAAATTATCAATTCCAATCGTGGACTGTTCAAAAACTCATACGATGCGAAAAAGTTTTTGATTTTGAACAAGGCAGATACAGAAAAAGACGTTGCAAATGCGATGGATATTATCGAGAAAATTGATGTGGACGTGAAGATTTTTGTGATGAGTTTTGGGAAAATTATTGAGATATATTAGGAGAATTTTATGAATTTATTAGAAGATTTGAATTTTGACGAGAATCATATTATTAAGGATACAATTGTTAGAAATGACAAGTTTGACATTCACAGAATCCAATCGAAAAACGAGACATCAGGCCCGTACAATCAGGATTTTGACGAATTTATTGTCGTGATAAAAGGCGAGGCGATGTTGAATGTCGAGGGAAAAGATGTGAGACTGAAAGAAATGGATACGTATTTTATTCCGAAAAATGTCGTTCACGAAGTTAAAAGCACAAGCGATGAATGTGTGTGGTTGTGTTTTGCGATAAAATAGTTGACAATTGACTAAAGAGAGTATATAATATCTTGGTATGTAAAAGGAGTCATTTCCTTTTATGCAATACAGAAAGTCGCCGATGGCCGGGTGTGCGACGTGTCTAAATTCCCGGTGAGAAAACAATCGCTTTTTGGCAGCGATGTCCAAGTAGCCAAATATT
>NZ_JAGYZD010000173.1 GCF_018371055.1 Finegoldia magna
TGATATAATTATTATAACTACGAGGAGGTAATTTATGATTACAGAAAGATTAGAAAAGCTAAGAAAAAAAATGAGCGAAAGAAATATCGATGCGTATGTTGTATTGTCAAGCGATCCTCATACATCGGAATATTTGGCAGATTATTATAAAACTAGAAAATATATTACTGGATTTAGTGGTAGTGCAGGAACTGCTGTAATTTTGAAGAAAAAAGCAGCTTTGTTTACTGACGGAAGATATTTTATTCAAGCTGCAAAAGAACTTGAAGGTTCTACTGTAGATTTGATGAAGATGGGAGAACCTGGTGTTCCTACTTTGATTGAATATTTGAAAGAAAATGTTCCTGAATGCGGAAAAATCGGCGTTGACGGACTTACTTTGGACTACAACGATTACTATCAATGGTTGGAAAAATTAGGCGACAGAATGATAATCACTGATGTGGATTTTGTTGGTGATATCTGGGAAGATCGTCCAGAAAAACCAAATTCAAAGGCTTATGCATTTGATGTAAAATATTGTGGCAAGGATACTAAGACAAAATTAAAAGAGCTAAGATATTTTATGGATTCTAACGATTGTGATTACAATTTTATAGGCTCTTTGGATGATATTTGCTACCTTTACAATATTAGAGGTAACGATGTATTGTACAATCCTGTTATCATAAGTTATGCATTGGTTGGAAAAGATTTTGCTAATTTGTACATTGATGATGAAAAAATCGACGATGATTTGATTGAATTATTAAAAGAACAAGGTGTTACTGTAAAAGCTTACGAAAAAGTCTTCGAAGATTTGAGTGAGCTTCCAGGAAAAAGTGTTTTATTCTTGGATCCTTCTAAGACAAATGTAAGAATTTACAATTCAATTAATTCAAATATTAGAATTTCAAAAGGAATTCAACCTACAACTTTGATGAAAGCTCATAAGAATGAAACAGAAATTAAAAATCAAAAGAATGCTTACATCAAAGACGGCGTTGCATTGGTTAAGTTTTTCAATTGGGTAGAAACAGGTACTCCAACTGGAAATGTTACTGAAATGAGTGCAGCAGATAAGTTGAGATATTTCAGAGAACAAGGCGATTTGTTCATGGATTTAAGTTTCGGTACTATATCTGCATATGGAGAAAATGCTGCACTTCCTCATTACGAACCATCAGTTGATCATCCAGTCACTTTACAACCGAAGGGATTGTATTTGGTTGATAGTGGTGCGCAATATTTGGATGGAACTACTGATATTACTCGTACGGTTGCTCTTGGTGAATTGACTGATGATGAAAAACTACACTATACTTTAACATTAAAATCACACATCAATTTGATGACTACAATCTTCCCTAAAGGAACAAAATCATCGAGCTTAGATCCAATTGCAAGAAGACCTATTTGGCAAGAAATGTTGGATTTCAGACACGGCACAGGCCACGGTGTTGGATTCTACCTTGGTGTTCACGAAGGTCCACAAAGAATTTCGTCCGTAAATAATGATATCGATATGGATGAAGGAATGGTTACTAGTGACGAACCAGGAATTTACATCGAAGGTTCACACGGAATTAGAATCGAAAATATTATGCACTGCATCAAAGTTGGAGAATCTGAATTTGGAGAATTCTTGGGATTTGAATCATTGTCTATTTGTCCAATTGACACAAGACCTGTTATCAAAGAAAAATTACTTCCTTTCGAATTAGAATGGTTGAACAATTACAATAAAGAATGCTACGAAAAATTATCACCATACTTGGAAGGATCTGACTTAGAATATCTTGAACAACAAACAAAAGCAATATAGAAATGTTTGATATAAAAAAAGAACTGCAAAAAGTACCTCACAAACCAGGCGTGTACATTATGCACGATAAAACAGACGAGATAATCTACGTTGGCAAGGCGATTGATTTGAGAAGACGTGTGGGTCAATATTTTGATTCATCAAAAAAACTCGCAAAGGTCGCTGCAATGGTAAGTCACGTAGAATATTTTGAATATATTATCGTGAATAATGAATGTGAAGCTTTGGTTCTGGAATCAAACTTAATCAAGAAAAACAGCCCGAAATACAACATCGTTTTAAGAGACGATAAGCAATATCCATACATCAAAATCACGAACGAAAAGTTTCCAAGAGTCTTGAAAACTAGACGTGTTTTGAAGGATAAGGCGAAGTATTTTGGGCCTTTTCCTAATGCTTATGCAGTTAATGATATTATAGATTTAATTCATGAAACGTACAAAATCAGAACGTGTAATTTGAATTTTGATAAGGGTCAAAAGCTTAAGAGACCTTGTTTGAATTATTATATCAATCGTTGTGACGGAATGTGCGTTTATGATGTTAACGAAGAAGATTACAACAAAGAATTGTTAGAAGTGGAAAATTTCTTGAATGGTCGTGAAGATGACTTGACTAAGAAATTGACCGATAAAATGATGGCTGCATCCAAGAATTTGAACTTCGAATTGGCAGCGAAACTCAGAGATTCTATCGCAAATATTCAAGTGATTTTGGAAAAACAAAACATTACCAACACCAAGGGGTTGGATTTGGATATGATATCCATGGCTAGAGAAGCGGAGACTGTATGCGTTCAAGTATTTTTCATGAGAAATGGTAAAATTATTGAAAGACAACATTTCATTATCGACAATAAATACGAAGAATCAAACGAACACATTGTAGGAGAATTTTTCAAACAATTCTACATTGATTTGACTTACGTTCCGAAACAAATCCTTACCGATATTGAAATCGAAGACAGAGAGCTTATCGAAGAAATGCTAACTGAGAAAAAAGGTTCCAAGGTAGAAATCAAAATTCCTAAACGTGGTAACAAGACTGACCTCTTGGAAATGGTCAGAGTAAACGCAAAAGAAGGACTGGACAAATACATTTCCAGACATTTGAAAAGAGAACGTAATCGTGAGAATGCAATCTTAGATTTGCAAGACATTACAGGGGTTAAACCAATTGATAGAATTGAATGCTACGATATTTCCAACACAAGTGGTGTAGATTCTGTGGGAAGTATGATTGTGTTCAAAAACGGGGCTAAATCTTCCAAAGATTATCGTAAATTTAAAATAAAAACTGTAGAAGGTGCCGATGATTATGCATCGCACAGGGAAGTATTGACGAGAAGATTCAGAAGACTTTTGGATTCTGATAAAAAAGACAACAGCTTTGACGAAATGCCTTCTATTATTTTGATGGATGGTGGCAAAGGTCAAGTCAACATCGCAAAAGAAGTGTTGAACGAATTCAACTTGGATATTCCAGTTCTAGGACTTGTAAAAGATGATAAGCATAGGACGCGTGGAATAATTTACGAAAACGACGAAATCAGATTGAAAGTGAACACTCCTTTGTACAGGTTGTTGTTCGCAATTCAAGAAGAGACACACAGATTTGCAATCAATTATCACAGAAAACTTCACGAAAAAAACTTCAAGAAATCTGAATTAGACAATATAGCCTTAATCGGAGAAAAAAGGAAAAAAGCTTTGATGAAACATTTTAAAACTCTTGACAGAATAAAAAAAGCCAGTGTAGAAGAGCTTTGCGAAGTTGATGGAATGAATGAAAAAGCAGCAAAAAATATAGTAAATTATTTTAAGTAATAATTTGCTATATTTTTTATTGTAAAGAAATATTGATTGATGGTAATATATAAGGTAGTGAAGGATGGATGTTTTATGACAAGAAAAAATTCTACTTTAATTAAAATGATAATGCTTTCAATATTTGT
>NZ_JAGYZD010000174.1 GCF_018371055.1 Finegoldia magna
AGAACGGACATTTCATTAGAATCCTCTTCTCTTCAAGAATGAAGGTATTTCTATATCGTCGTGATCTTTTTCAGAAGTTTCTTCTGATTTTTGAGAAACCGAATCAGATTTTTTGTTTGATTTTAATTTATTAGCCATTGGATTGTCAGAATCAAATCCTGTTGCAATAACAGTGATCTTGATATCATCGCCCAATGATTCATCAATACCAGCACCAAATATGATATTAGCATCTGGATCTACTTCTTCTCTGATTAATTCTGCAGCTTCATTTACTTCGAATAATCCTAATTCTTTTCCAGTAACGTTGATTAATACAGCTTTAGCTCCGCCAATTGATGTTTCTAATAAAGGAGATTTTACTGCAAGTTTAGCAGCTTCCATAGCTCTGTTATCTCCATTTGCTTTACCAATACCCATGTGGGCAATGCCTTGGTTTAACATAATTGATCTTACATCGGCAAAGTCTAAGTTGATTAGGTTAGGTACAGCGATTAAATCAGAGATACCTTGAATACCATCCATAAGAACTTCGTCTGCCATCATGAAAGCTTCAGACATTGTAGTTCTCTTGTCTGAAATTTGTAACAATTTATCGTTAGGAATTATTACCAAAGTATCAACTTTGCCTTTCAAAGCTTCAATACCTTGTTCAGCTTGCATTTGTCTTTTTCTTCCTTCGAATGTAAATGGTTTTGTTACAACACCAACTGTAAGTATTCCTTTTTCTTTTGCGATTTGTGCAACTATTGGTGCGGCACCAGTACCTGTTCCACCACCCATACCAGCAGTAACAAATACCATGTCTGTTTTGTCAAGTGCTTCTTCGATTTCGTTTCTACTTTCTTCAGCAGCTTTCATACCAACTGCAGGATTAGCTCCGGCTCCCAAACCCTTTGTAATCTTGCTTCCAATTTGCAATTTAGTATTAATATCTAAATTATTTAAAATTTGTTTGTCAGTATTAACTGCAACAAATTCTACACCTTGCAAGCCTTCTTCTTTCATTCTCTTTACGGCGTTATTTCCACCGCCACCAACACCAATTACTTTGATTTTAGCTAAATCATTATCTTCTAGTTCCATATCAAAAGTCATAACATCCTCCTAATTTGTAATTAAAATTCCTTTTAATCTCTTTAACTTAATTATACTACAAGTTCAACAATATTTTTAATGACATCTAGTGTTTTTTCACTTCTCATTTTTATTGTACTTGTAGTATAATTTTTATTATATTTAATTATTTTCAGCTATATCTAGCTATTTCGTTTTGTATCTCAATCATTTTTGAAGTTTATTACTTATTCTTTCAGTTTGATTTAATTTTTAAATCACAAAACTAATAATACATCAATGTATTATAAATACACCATATTTTTTATGCATCTTATAAAATCTTTTTTTGCAAGGCAAACTCCAAAACTGTAATTACTCAGTTTGTTCTGGATTTTCTTTTATCAAAAATGGTTTTTCAGGATCTTTAGTATCTACCATTTTTGTGTTTATACTTTTAGTACTAATTTCTTTTAAAATCTTTGAAATATTATTTGATTTCTTTTCTGAGTCATTTAAATCCCCAAAAAATACTTTTATTTCATTTTTTGTAACCATTGTTATATCATTCGAATTTACCACATTAATCTCAGTTAATTGTTCCAAAATTTTGTGTGTATAAAGGTTATTCAAAAATTCATGAAATTTTTCGTCCGATTTTAAATTACTAATTTTTGACAGATTTTCATTTGCTCCAACAATTTTAACAATTTTTGAATAGTCTATTCTATCTTTGTTCTTTACAATTTTAAAATCCGAATCTACGAAAAATTTATCTTTTCCAACTTCAAAATAACAAATATCCTTTGCCTCTTCCACTGTTATTTCAATAGTATTTGGATAAATTTTCTTGATATTTGCATTTCTAATATAAATATCTTTATTAATCTTTTCCTGTAATTTTTTCTTATTAAATCTAAAAATATTTTCTCCTAATGAGTAATTAGCATAATTTTGTATTTCAGATATTTTTACTATTTTATTGTTTTTAACTGTGATTTTTTTTATTGAAAAATAGTCAAGTGTAGCACATAAATACGCTATGAGTCCAATCAGTAGCGATATTGCCACAATAATTACTACTCTATGCTTTTTCATCTTGTTCTACCAATCTGTAAAGTTCATCTACAATATCTTTACAAGCAGTTGGATAAGACATTTTCTTCGAGTTTTCTGAAAGTTCTTGTAACAATTTATCATCACTTAGTATTTCATTTATTTGGTAAAATAGGGTATTAGCATTCACGTCTTTTTCCAATATAACCTTACTTGCTCCTATTTTTTCAAATGCTCTTGCGTTGTGTTCTTGATGATTTTCTGTTGTATATGCTTTTGGAACAAGTATTGACGCTTTACCCAAGAAGGATAGTTCAGCTAGTGTTATAGCCCCACTACTTGTAACGATCAAATCAGACACAGAATAAGCTTTATCTATGTCATCTATATATGGATAGATGTGTAAATTTCTAATTTCATTTCCTGATTTTTGTATAAACTCATCGTAATTTAATTTACCTGTAGCCAATATTACTTCAAATTTATCTTGATTAGAAATTTTATCGACCATATCAAGTGTTGCTTTGTTTAATATTTCAGAACCATTTGATCCGCCAAATATGAATACAACTTTTTTATTATCCGATATTTTGTATTGTTCAATTGCTGCGTCTTTATTTTTTTCAATATCAGTAAATCTATTCCTGATTGGATTGCCCGTTACCACTGCTTTTTCTTGATTTTTAAAGTATTTAATAGATTCTTCAAATGTTACAAAATATCTGTCTACATATCTTGATAGTATCCTATTAGTTACTCCAGGGAAGCTATTTTGTTCGTGAAAAGCTACCTTTGCTTTAGTTTTAGTAGCTTTATATAAAATTGGACCACTCACATATCCACCAGTTCCAATAACAAGATCTGGTTTGAATTCTTTAAGAATTTTATTTGCTTCTTTTAATCCTTTAAATAATTCTTTTAAAGCTTTAAATGAATTCGCATTGATTTTTCTAGGAATTCCTCTAACATGTATAGTTTTAAAATCTATTCCCAATTTTGGAACAATGCTACTTTCTAATCCTTTTTCAGTTCCTACATAAAGTATTTTATTGTTTTCATCTCTTTTTTTTAATTCTTCAATTAATGAAATGGCTGGATATATATGTCCACCAGTTCCGCCGCCAGATACTATTATATTCATTGTCTCTCCTCTTCATTGTTTCTGTCTACATTTAAAATTATTCCTACTAGTGCCAACATAATCATCAACGATGTTCCACCGTAAGATATAAACGGTAACGTCAATCCTGTTGGTGGAATTAATCCTGTAACCACTGTCATATTAACATAAGCTTGTATTCCTATTACGAAAAGTATTCCAGAAACTAATAATCTTGAATAAGTATATTTTGTTTTCATCGCAATTCTGATTCCAAAAACTAAGAAGGCAAAATAAGCAATAATTAAAACCAAAGCTCCTAAAAACCCAAATTCTTCACAAATAATCGCAAAAATAAAGTCATTATGAGCTTGGGATAAATACAAAAATTTCTGTTTACTCATACCTAATCCACTACCAAGAAAACTACCGTTAGACACTGCTGCCAACGATTGGGATAATTGCCATCCCTCATCTTCTAAATTCCCCAGTGGATCAATAAAAGCTATAATCCTGTCAATTCTACTGTAACCTA
>NZ_JAGYZD010000175.1 GCF_018371055.1 Finegoldia magna
AGGATATGGGAAATATGCTGATATTGATGAGATTTTTGCCGAGGATTTTATTTATGATTTGAAAAACAAATTAAATCTTGAAAATGTAATTGTTTACGGTAATACAAATCGAAAGATTAAAAGAATAGCGGTATTAGGTGGAAGTGGTGGACACTTCATTCAAAATTGTATTGATAATAATTGTGATGTATTTGTATCTTCTGAATTTAAATATGATGAACAGATAGATGCACAAGATAATAATCTTGTACTAATAGATATTGGCCACTATGAATCAGAAAAATTCATTCTGGAACCTTTACGACAAACTATTCAAAAATCTTTTCCAGAAATAAAAATTGATGTTAATTATTTAGAAAAACCAACTAGAAAAATTTTCTAATTGTGTTATAATGTTATGGTGACTAAATCAGATAATCGCATGAATTCATGAGGAAAGTCCGTGCACTATAGAGCGAGGATGCTGGATAACGTCCAGTGGGGGCGACCCTAAGGCTAGTGCAACAGAGATATACCGCCATTTAATGGTAAGGGTGGAAAGGTAGGGTAAGAGCCTACCAGCATAAAGGTGACTTTATGGCTATGTAAACCCCATTCAGTGCAAAATCAAATAGGATTAAAGACGGCTGCTCGTCGTCTCCGGTAGGTAGATTGCTTGAACTAATTGGTAACAATTAGTCTAGATAGATGATTATCAAATACAGAACACGGCTTATAGATTTGGTCATAAAAAAAGATTGGTAGCAATACTGTTACCAATCTTTTTTTATTTTACAATTATATCGTCATTAAAAGAAATCATCATTACTGTACCTAAGTTTAGTTTTGAATTAACTGATATATCAGCACCGATAATATCAGCGTAGTTTTTTACAATTGATAAACCTAGTCCGTAACCATTTTCTTTTGTGTTTCTGCAATCATCAACTCTGTAAAATCTTTCGAAAATTTTCGGCTTATTTTCTTCACTAATACCTATTCCAGTATCTTTTACGGAGATAACAATTTTTCTGTTGATATGTCTAGCTCTTAATAATACTGAATCATTTTTCTGACAAGCTTTAAGTGCATTAGATAATAAGTTAATGATAATATTAGCTAACTTTTCTTTGTCAGTATGAATATCCAAATCCTCAGAAATTTCCATATCAAATAAAACTCCAGCCTTATCATATTGGGTTTTCATAGATTTAAATATTTCATTTAAAAATTCAGATAAATTAAAATCAGTAGGATTATAAATAGTTTCTGGAGTTGATTTCTTAAATGTATTATTAAGCTGATTAATTAAGCTAGTCAATCTATCAATTTCTACAAGAAGAGTACTTACATTTTCTTCATTAGGTTCCATAATTCCGTCTTGAATCAATTCCAAATTTACTCTCAAGTTAGTCAATGGAGTCCTTAATTCATGGCTAATATTTTGTGCATATTGTTTTCTATTAAATTCCTGAGATTTTAAAGAATTTGCCATGTAATTAATATTTTGTGATAATTGATTTACTTCAACTATATTGCTTTTTATAATTGGTAGAATATAGTTTTGCTTCCTTATATTGACTGTAGCTTGAGTTAATTCTTCAATAGGGTTAGTCACTTTTCTTGAAAGGAAAATTGATATTATCAAACTTGTAAAGTATGATAAAAATGTGGATAAAATTATTAATCTTAACAAGTTTGTTATAAATAATTCTCCTCTTTGTTTGAAATTATTATTAATCCTATAAATATATTTGATATGACCTAACTTTTTGTTATTTTCATCATAGACATCTCTGACTACGGTGTTATACAGCGAAGTTTTCTTAGCAAGTTCAAATCCTTCTTTAAAAGAATATAATTCCTTATCGTTATTGTCATAAAAAATAACATCAAGATCTAATTCGCTCAAATACCACATGTACTTATCAATACTTTTTATACTAAGTCCTCGCTGTTGATCTAAAAATAAGTTTTTAGTTAGCTGCTCAATTTTATTTTGTCTATTTAGTTCTTCATTGTTAACAAAATTTCTGAACGATAATTGAAAAATGAATACCGCAATAAATGACAATAACATGATAGGAAATATAATAGCTCTTAAAAACTCATATAATATTTCCGACTTAAGCTTCATCGTATACACCTAACTTATAGCCGACGCCATAAATTGTTTTAATATAACGAGGTTTTTTTGGATTATCTTCAATTTTATGTCTAATATTCTTAATGTGAGTATCTATAGCTCTATCAAATGCCTCATAATCATAACCAAATGATAATTCAATTATTTCATCTCTAGTAAAAATTTTGTTAGGATTCGAAAATAAAGTTTTAATTATTTGAAATTCATTACTTGTAAGATTAATACTTTCTCCATCTTTAATAAATGTGTTATCATCAAAAGAAATACTTACACGTCCATTATCAAAATAAATTTTTTCTGATTTTGGAAGACCAAGTTTTTCAACTCTTCTGAGAATAGTTTTTACTTTTTGGACTAATATTTTTAAACTGAAAGGTTTAGTAATATAATCGTCAGCTCCAAGTTTTAAACCTTCTAATATTTCGGATTCATCTATTTTAGCTGTAACCATTATTACTGGAGTTTCAGTTCTTGATCTAATTATTTCCATTACCTTTTCACCACTGACTTTTGGCAACATTAAGTCTAAAATAATTAATGAATAATCAGTTGTATTAATCATATCAATTGCTTCTTGTCCATCAAATGCTTGATCAACTTCAAATCCTTCAACTTCTAAGTATTTTTTTTCTGCGTTTGATATGTTTTTCTCATCTTCAACAATTAAAATTTTTATGTCGGTCAAATTTTCTTTAAACAATTACAAAACCTCCATTTGGACTTAATATTTGTCCAGTCATAAATGAATTTTTATCAGATATTAAAAATTCTACAAGATTTGCAATATCTTCAGGTGTTCCAAGTCTTCCCATAGGAGTGTCTTCTATAACGTAATCTAAATCATCTCTTGAGATATTGTCTAACATAGGGGTATCTATAGCTCCGGGTGCGATAGCATTTATTTTAATGTTGCTGTATCCAAATTCTTTAGCTAAAGATTTTGTAAGACCTATTATTGCAGCTTTTGTTGCTGAGTAACAAGATTCCATCGAACCACCGATCATTCCCCAAATTGAAGAAATATTAATAATATTTCCTTCCTTATTATCTAACATATCTTCCAATGCTAATTTAGACATATGATAAGTTCCGTGTACATTAACATCGAACATATTATACCAATCATCAACCTTTATATCTTGAAATTGGTTAACAATAGATATTCCAGCGTTGTTAATCAATATGTCAACACATCTAAATTTATTTCTGATGAATTCGAACATTTTTTCACACTCATCAAATTTTCTTAAATCACATTTATAAGCTATTGAATCTATGCCTTTATTTCTAATATTTTCAACGATTTGTTTTGCTTTTTCTTCATTATTAAAATAGTGCACCACGATTCTGTATTCTGGATGATTTTCTAACATTTTACAAATCCCTTCTCCAATACCACCGCTAGCACCAGTTATTAAAATTGTCTTCATTTTTTCTCCTTGTAACTGATTATATTATAACATATAGGCAAATTAACAAGTCAAAATGTTTATGATATAATATTAAAACATGTTAAAATATATTTGAGTATAGGATTTGAT
>NZ_JAGYZD010000176.1 GCF_018371055.1 Finegoldia magna
TAGGAGGAAGATATTGCGTATGTCTATATCAGTGGGCGATATTGTTGAAGGTAAAGTAACAGGAATTACTAAGTTTGGGGCATTTGTAGAATGCGAAGATGGAACTAAAGGATTAGTTCATATCTCACAAATTTCTAATGACTACATAGAAAAAGTTGAAGATGTGTTAAAGGTTAATGATGTAGTTAAATGCAAAGTAATGAGCATTGAAGATAAAAAGGTTAGCTTTTCAATAAAGGAATGTCTTCCAAAAAAAGAACATAAAAAAGAATTTACTAAGAAAACTTATTCTGATGATAGTAATGTAGATAAAGATTCTAATAAAGAATCAACTTTTGATGATTTGCTTACTAAGTTTATGAAAGAAAGCAATGAAAGATTAGATTCCATTAGACAAAGAGAAAATAAAAAGTTTTCAAAGAAAAGAAAGTATAATTAGGAGAAATGCCGCAGTTTTATGCGGCTTTTTTATTAGTATGGATTTGATAAACAGAATAAAAAATACCATTATTAGAGAAAATTTAATACAAGAAAATGATAAAATTCTAGTTGGATTATCTGGTGGAGCAGACTCGGTGTTTTTATTTAATGTTTTGTACGAAATAAAAGAGGAGTTGGGCTTTGATATTATAACTTGTCACATAAACCATTCATACAGAGATACAGCTGTTCGTGATGAAGAATTTTCTAGGGAAATATCTGAAGAAAAGAATATTAAGTTTTTTTCTAAAAAGGTCGATATGAAACAATATTCTATTGAAAACTCGATTAGTTTAGAAGATAGTGGTAGAATTTTAAGGTACAAATATTTTAACGATATTTTAAAATCTGAGAATTATAATAAAATTGCCGTTGCACATCATAAAGACGATCAAGTGGAGACTTTCTTCTTGCATTTATTCAGAGGAAGTGGGATAGATGGATTATGCGGAATGCAATATAAAAATAAAAATATTATTAGACCACTTTTAGACATATCAAAAAGTGATATTTTTAAATATCTTGAAGAAAATAATATTAAGTTCGTTACCGATGAGACTAATTTAATTGCAGATGTCCAAAGAAATAAAATTAGATTGGAAATGCTTCCTTATATCGAAGAGAATTTTAATAATTCAATTAATGAGTCTATATGTAGAACTATTAACATTTTAAAAGACTCAAAAGAAATAATCGATGATGTAACTAATTTAGAATACCGAAAATTAATTAAAAAATCCAATGAAGGATATACTATTGATGTCGATTTGTTTTGCAAAGAAAAAATCTCTGTACAACGAAATATAATCAGAAAGCTTTTAATTGAATTAAATGGGTCTAATAAGGATATTAGAATGGTTTATATTGACGATATTATTGACTTATTTCGTTTGAAAAATGGTAGCAAATATGTATTTAAAGACTACAGTTTTTTTAAAAGTTATGATAAAGTAATAATTAGGAAAAATTCAAACAATAAAGAAATTAATAGCATAAAATTTGAACTTGGAGAAATAGAGTTTGCAAATTTTAGAATCAACAGCTATTTGTCTACAAATGTAAACATCAAACCATCGAGAAATAAAATGGTATTTGATTCCGATATTCTTTCACGAAATCTTATTTTAAGAAAGAGGAAAAATGGTGATAGAATAAAATTAAAAGGATTTACAAAAAAAATTAAGGATATATTTATAGATAACAAAGTTTCTAAGATTGAACGAGATAATTATCCTATCTTGACCGATGAAGAAAATGTATATGCTATTTTATCGTTAAAAAGATCCAATTTTTATATGAAAAATTCTAATAGCAAAGAAGTTTTAATTATAGAGGTGACTTATGAAAAGTAATTTATGTGATGCAGTCGAAAAGGTTCTAATACCAAAATCAGAAATCGACAAAAGAATCGTAGAATTGGGAAAAGAAATCACAGAGGAATACAAAGATAAGGGCGAGCTTATTGTAGTTGGTATTCTTAGAGGTGCGGCAATGTTTATGAGTAATTTGACATTGAACATAGACCTCGAAGTAGGAATTGATTTTATGGCATTATCTAGTTATGGACTATCTTCTGAATCAAGTGGAACTGTAAGAATTATTAAGGATTTGGAAGAAGATATTGCAGGTAAAAATATTCTTATTGTTGAAGATATTGTGGACAGTGGACGCACATTAAATTATTTGGTTCGTAATTTACAAGATAGAGAAGCGAAGTCAGTTAAGATAGCAACTCTTTTGGATAAACCGGACAGAAGAACTAACGAAGTAGAAGTTCATTTTAAAGGATTTACTGTTCCTAATGAGTTTATTGTAGGATATGGATTAGACTTTGCACAACAATTTAGAAATATTGAAGATATTTGTGTATTGAAAAAATCTTTTTATGAAAAGGAGATTTAATGAAAAAAGTAACTAAAAGTTTAGTAATGTATCTTGTTCCAATCATTTTAATAGCTTTTTTCGTGACTATGACTCAAAACAATACATTGAGCACAAAATATTTTACTGTCAATGAAATGATAGTTAACGTAAAAAAAGATAATGTTAAAGAAATTGTAGCAAAAGGTAACGATATAAAAGGTGTGTTAAAAGATAGCAAAAACACTCCTTTCAAAATGTATATGCCTTCAGAAATGTGGGAAGTATTTTACAATAATTACCTGAAGGAATCTGTTGAGAATAATAAAATCGTACTAAAAACAGAAAAAGATCCAGGGAAGCCATGGTATGTTGAGATGATGCCTACTATATTAATCATTCTAGGATTAGGAATAATATGGTTTATGTTTATGAATCAAACTCAAAACTCTGGAAATTCTAAGGCTATGAATTTCGGAAAATCTAAAGCGAAATTAAATCAAGATTCTAAAGAAAAAGTTGTGTTTGATGATGTAGCTGGATTAAAAGAAGAAAAAGAAGAATTGATGGAAATTGTAGATTTTCTGAAAAATCCTTCAAAATATATAGATATCGGAGCCAGAATTCCAAAGGGAGTTTTGTTAGTTGGACCTCCAGGAACTGGTAAAACATATTTATCAAGAGCTGTTGCTGGAGAAGCTAAGGTTCCGTTCTTTAGTATATCTGGTTCGGATTTTGTAGAAATGTTTGTCGGAGTAGGAGCTTCCAGAGTACGTGATTTATTTGAACAAGCTAAGAAAAATGCACCATGTATTATTTTTATCGACGAAATTGATGCAGTTGGTAGAAAAAGAGGCGCAGGACTTGGTGGTGGACACGACGAAAGAGAGCAAACTTTGAATCAATTGCTTGTAGAGATGGATGGTTTTGGAAAAAATGAAGGCGTTATTGTAATGAGTGCCACAAATAGACCAGATATTTTGGATAAAGCTTTGTTGAGACCTGGAAGATTTGACAGAACAATTTACGTAGGACTTCCAGATGTTAGAGAAAGATTAGAAATATTAAAAGTTCACACAAAAAACAAAAAGCTAAAACCTAATGTGGATTTGGAAAATATTGCTAAGACAACTACAGGATTTTCTCCAGCTGATTTGGAAAACTTGTGCAATGAAGCAGCACTACTTGCCGCTAGAAACAATGAAGCAGAAATATCAAATGAAGTATTCAAAGAAGCATCGATAAAAGTTTTAGCTGGTCCAGAAAAGAAATCACAAGTTGTAATAGAAAAAGAACGTGTGCTTACAGCTTATCACGAATCTGGT
>NZ_JAGYZD010000177.1 GCF_018371055.1 Finegoldia magna
TAATCATAAATTCAAGCGAAGGGAACCGTTAAAAAATTGTGCTGTTTGAGTGCGTAGCACGAGTTCACAATTTTAGGTTCACAAGCTTAGAATTTATTTGTTTTCGTAGTCTGGATATTCGTGCGAGATGTTTGCTATGGACTCAACCCTTGCGTGTCTTGCAACTGTCGTCCAGCAAAATCTTTGCACTATTTTTTGTCCTTGTTTTGCAATCCCCAACACGCGCGAAACCTTTAAGCAAACAATCGAAGCTAAGAATATCATCATATAAAATTTAATGCTTCTTATGAGCGACGCTTCGAACGATGAAATCTTCATTTCATCTTATTAAAAGAAGATTTCTGAAGTGAGGCTGAGCGAGTGAGAACATTAAATTTTACCCAAGATATTCGTGCGAGATGTTTGCTATGGTTTTACCCTTGTGTGTCCTGTTATTGTCATCTAGCGAAATCTTTGCACCATTTTCTATATTGTCCTTCAATCCCCATAAAAAAAGAAGTCTTATTCAGACTTCTTTTTGAGTTTAACAATATCATTGTTGTATAAAATTTGTATGAATTGAGATAGTCTCTCATATAGAGGTTCTACCTCATCTCCGTATTGTTCTTTTAATTTATTCCCAATCTCTATGATGTTTGCTTTGCCATCAATCATTCTGAAAACATCACTGCCGTAACCTTCGAGCTTGATGTTGGATTCTTTTGGCGTAAAGAACATCTTTTGAGCAATCTTATCAAAAATATGATTGTGTTTCTTTTTCAAATACACAAGATCATTTTTTTCATAAAATTCTATCTTCTCATTAACCTCAGGAATAAATTCTAGGAAATTTTTATTTCGCTTCATTAGTATTTACGTTTTTAATACAAGTTCTAAGTAAAACTGCTAATAACAACAAGAATACTATGATTGATCCTATTGTACCAATGTTGAATTTTGAAGATAAATCAAGAACTTCAGCTAATGTCTTGTCGCCAACTTTGATTATAGCAAATGCAGCAAGTAAAATACCTACAACACCTTCACCTGCGATAAATCCAGATGTGAACAATACACCATTTTCTTCTTGTTCTTTTCTTAATTCTTCATTTTTAACTTTTCTCTTATCGATAAATAATCTGATTAAACCACCAGTCATGATAGCTGTAGAAGTGTTAATTGGTAAATACAAACCTACTGCAAATGGTAATACTGGAATTCCTAAAATTTCAACAACAACTGCAATGAATGCTCCTGCGAAAACTAATCCCCAAGGAAGTGATCCACCCATTACACCTTCGATGATAAGTTTCATCAATATACCTTGTGGTGCAGGAAGTTCTTCTGTTCCATATCCCCAAGATGAATCTAATAACCATAAGATAGCACCGATTACAAGTGCAGATACTGCAACACCGATTAATTCACCGATTTGTTGTTTGTATGGAGTAGCTCCAACCAAGAAACCAGTCTTCAAGTCTTGTGAAGTATCACCTGAAATTGCGGCGATAACACAGATTACAGTACCAATTGAAATTGCCATCATCATACCATCGTGACCAGTATTTCCCATAGCTTTGATCAATATTGAAGTTATCAATAAAGCAGCGATAGTCATACCAGAAACTGGGTTGTTAGATGATCCAATAAGACCAACCAAACGTGATGATACAGTCGCAAAGAAGAAACCAAATATAACGATAATAATTGAACCAACAGGTCCAACTGGAATAATTGGTAAAACAGCCATTACAACTGCGATTGCAAGAATTGAAATTCCTATGAACTTCATGTTCAGATCTTTTTCAGTACGAAGAACTAAATCTGTACCTAAACCTTGTGATTTGTAGTCTTTCATTGCATCTCTGAAAGTTCTGATAATAAGTGGTAATGATTTGATTAAAGATATAATACCACCAGTAGCTACAGCACCAGCTCCGATATATCTCAAATAAGTACCCCAAATTTCTTTTACAGACATGGCGGAAATAGCCTTGTCAGCAGCGCCGATAATGTTGTCTCCACCGAATAATTTCATAAGTGGCATAATAACTAACCAACCTAAAGTTGCACCACTTAGCATGTATCCAGAAATCTTAGGACCACAAATATAACCAACACCTACCAAAGATGGAAGTGGGTCGATACCGATACCAGCACCTGAGAAAGATTTAACTGTAATTTCTTTTGATAATGAAGATGGGAAAATCTTCAAACCATCAGCAAAGAATTTGTATACAGCAGCCAAACCTAAACCTTTAAATACAAGCTTAGCCTTGGATCCACCTTCTTCACCGGCTAATAAAACTTCTGCACAAGCAGTTCCTTCTGGATATGGAATAACCCCGTGTTCCTTAACTATTAAAGCATTTCTCAACGGAACCATGAATAAAACCCCTAATAAACCACCAATAAGAGTAATAACCCCTATTTCGATTAATGATGGAGCTGGTTCATTCCATTCCTTCATCCAAATAAATAATGCAGGCATTGTAAAAATAGCTCCAGAAGCAACTGATTCCCCTGCAGATCCTATAGTTTGAACGATGTTGTTTTCCAAAATAGAATCCCTCTTGAAAATCAATCTGATAACTCCCATTGAAATAACTGCAGCAGGAATTGACGCAGATACTGTCAAGCCAACTCTAAGACCTAAATATGCATTAGCTCCACCAAATACAATTGCCATGATAATACCGAAAATAATAGAGAATGGTGTAAGCTCTGGCAAGACCTTATCGGCTGAAATAAAAGGCTTAAAGTCATTATTATTGTTGTTGCTCATAAATATACCCTCCTTTTTATATATATAAATTTACTTCTCCATTATACCAAATTGAATTTATTTTGTCAATAATATTTACTGCTTTACACTTAATTCCACACATAATTATTTAAAAGTTTAAAAACAAAAATCTGAACTTTTATAGTAAAATTGTTTGAATTTTCTCAAATTAATAGTATAATAAAAGAGTTGGAATAAATTAATTGGAGGAAATTATGAAAAAGAAATTTTTAACGCTATTATTAGTATTATCAATGGTTGTATTAGCATCATGCTCTAACCAAAAAGGATCAGAATTAGAAAGCAAATTAAAAGAAGTAGAAACAGATAAGAAATTCGCACTTGAAAACTTAAACGATGCTAACAACAAAATCAAAGAATTAAACGCAAAAATTCAAGAACAAGAACAAGGCTATAGCTCAAAAGTATTAGTAAATGACCTAACAGCAGAAATGAGCAACGAACAATTGCAAAAAGTATTAGCAAACACAATTGCCTACAAATTAACAGCTGATGATCAAGAGTTAGCAAAAGAAACAACACTTGAAGTAGCACAAATGCCTAAGACATTAAACTTCATCGTACAAATCCCAGAAGATTTAAAATCATCAGAAAAAGCAAAAACAATCTTGAATTTACAAGCACCAAAAATCAACGTAAATGGTAAAGCAGCACAAGTGGAAGAACAAGAAGAACACGATGTAATCAAATACGTAGTAAACTTAGAATCTGCAGGAAAAGAAGCAAAAATCGACCTACCACAAGACATAAACGCAAAATTACAAAGACCAAACCAACAACTTGTAATCAAAGCAAAATA
>NZ_JAGYZD010000178.1 GCF_018371055.1 Finegoldia magna
ATAAGAAATGAATATTTTTCAAAATCAAATACAGTTATTTTGACAAATAGCTCAACATTTGTAGATTCACTATCTGCTGTTTCACTATCAAGAGGTAACACTCCAATATTATTTACTAACCAATCCTCTTTAGATAGTAAAACATTGGCAAACCTAAAAGCTAACAAACCTAAAAAAGTTTACATTTTAGGTGGAGAAAAATCCATTAGCAATTCTGTAGTAAATCAACTTAAAAATTTGGGAATAATTGTTGAAAGAATTGCTGGACATGATAGATACGAAGTTAATTCTAAAGTTGCAGCAAAAACACATAATCCAAATACAAAACAAAAAACAAATATACTTATAACTTCAGGCGAAAATCATAGTGACGCTATATCATCTGCTATTTTAGCTCAAAACAAAAAAGCTCCTATACTTTTCGTTAGAAAAAATGAAGTTCCTACATCTATAAAAGGTTATTTGTTATCTTTAAAGAGAAACAATGCTATAGGAAGTATAACAATCGTTGGTGGTAACTTATCAGTATCTCAACAAGTAGAATCTTACTTAAGAACTTTTAGCAATAATGTAAGTAGGATTGCTGGTCGCGATAGATACACTACTAACGTAAAAGTTGCAAAACAAGTTAACCCTAACGCAAAAAGAGTAATCGTAGCTGAAGGTAATGGTTACAATGATGCTTTATTAATGTCACCTGTTGCCACTAAGTTAAATGCTTCTTTAATATTGACGAAACCTAACGATGTAACAAGAACAAAAGATTATTCTTCAAACGACAAAAGCTCTACTATGGAAGCATTCTTCAAGAATAACAAATCCATAGACCAAGTTATAGTTTGTGAAGGAAATCATTCCATACACGATTTCGTATCATCATCAATATCTGATTTGTTAGCAGGTAAAAATCTTAAAACTGCGCCAAAAGCAGATGCATTATACAAAAAAGAAAAAGCTGAACTAAGAAAAAGTACAACTGAAAAATCTAAAAAGGTTAAAAAACCTGTAGATTCATTACAAGCTCAACTTGCAAAAGCAAAAAGAGTATTTACAGTAAGATCCACAGCTTACACTTCTGATCCTCGAGAAAACGGTGGATGGAATGTAACAGCTATCGGAACTAAAATTAGACGTGGTATTATCGCAGTAGACCCAAGAGTTATTCCTTTAAGAACAAGAGTATATGTAGAAGGATACGGATTCGCTACAGCAGAAGACACTGGTGGAGCTATTAAAGGAAATAAAATTGATGTAGTTATGGATACAAAAGCTCAATCTCGTAACTGGGGAGTTAGAAACGTCAAAATCTACATCTTATAATATAAACTACTAAGCACTGATGTATCAGTGCTTTTTTTTATGTAATTTTTTACAATTATTTTGAGAAATAATGTCAGTTTTCAGTCGTTACCAAATAAATTTTAAGCTATTTTTCATAAAAACCAGCAATTGTTACATTTTTTAAATAATTAAACTTTTGAGTAGCGCATTTTATATTTTCCCTTAAAAGTTACAAATTGGTTACAAACTATTCCCTAATTTATGGGAAGTATGATTTTCAAGTAATTCACAAATTTTTCAATTTGTAAATAGTTTTAAGCAAATTTTACATAAAATCTAGCACATTGTGCAAATTAAACTAATAAATGTCAAATTTGTTTGAAAGTTATGAAAAATTCTTGTAAACTATTAGAGTAATTTGAATAAGTTACAAATTGGTTACAAAAATAATGAGCAATTAAAATTAGCTCATTGAAGTATATTAGGAGGATACATGAATAATTTTAAGAAGCCACTTCTTGTTATGACTTTGGCTGTATCATTATCTTTGGGAGCAAATGTTTCATTTGCAGATAATGAAAATAACAAGTCAGAAACAAACGTTAAAGCTATATTAGATAATTCAAGTAAAACTGAAACAGCAATCAAAATACAAGTAAAGCTAGATGAAAATAATAAAGTAATATCTAATAAAAATCAAAATAATACAGAAAAAAAAGAAGCTGAAGTCAAATCACAAAAAAGTGCAAAAACAGAAAGAATTGACGCGAAAAACAGATTTGAAACAGCTAAGAAAATCAAAGAAAAAGAATTCAAAAACGCAGACACTGCTGTAGTTGTGAATTCAAACGAATTTTCGGATTCAATCAGTGCAACAAACATTTCAAATGGTAAATCACCTATTCTTTACACTGATTCCAACAAACTAGACAACTTGACAAAAGAAGCTTTGAAAGGTGTCAAAAAAGTCTACATAACTGGTGGCGAAAAAACTATTAGTTCAAAAGTAGTTAAAGAATTAAATGGTTTGGGAATTGAAGTCATCAGAGTTAAAGGCAAAGACAGATACGATGTAAATGCAAAATCAGCTACTACATCTCACCCAGTTTCTAACAAAAAACAAAACGTAGTTATCGCATCTGGTGAAAACTTTGCAGATTCTATTTCTTCAACTTCTTTAGCTAAGAAAAAGAACGCTCCAGTTCTTTTAGTTAAAAAGAATGAAGTGCCAAAATCAATCAAAGAATACTTAAATTCTTTCAGCAAAAAAGGCCTTTTAGGAGATATCACTATAGTAGGTGGAGTAAATTCAGTTTCAAAGACTGTTGAAAAAGAACTTTCAAAACTTGCAAAAGTTACTAGAATTGCAGGATCTGACAGATACCAAACATCTGTAAAAGTTGCAAAACAAGTCGGTGTAAATTCTGAAAGAACAATCGTAGCTAGTGGAGAAAAATTTGTAGATGTACTTGCTGCATCTCCTGTAGCTCAAAAATACAACGCACCAATTGTTTTGGTTAAGAAGATGGACGTTCCAAGAAACGAAGATTACAAAACACAAGAACAAAAGTCAAACTCTGTGGAATCTTTCTTCAGACAAAACAAATCAAATATCATGTACACAATGGTATTTGGTGGAAAAAACACTATCGATAATTTCGTAGTAAATGGAATTAAAGATTTGTTAGCTGGTAAATCACTACAAGCAAAACCAAAAGTAGATGCATTAGTAAATGTGCCTAAAAAACAACCTAAAAAAGAAACTAGTAAATTAGACAAAATCGTAAGTCTTGCTTACAAACAATTAGGTAAGCCTTATGTTTGGGGAACTCACGGCCCTAGATCATTTGACTGCTCAGGACTTACATCTTACCTATACAGACAAGCTTACGGAATTTCTATAAGCCCAAGTTCAAGAGCACAAGTTTCTTATGGACACAAAGTTTCCAAATCAAACTTGAAAAAAGGCGATTTGATGTTCTTTGCAACAGGTGGTGGCGGAATAAGTCACGTTGGAATTTACGTTGGTAACAACAAATTAATCCACGCTTCTACACCATCAACAGGAGTTATCTTATCAGATATCAACTCCAGCTATTACCGAAGAACATTCGTTACAGCAAGAAGATTATTAGGTTAAATTCAAAAGCAATGATTCCTATGAATCATTGCTTTTTTGATTGATGACTTTAGTCAGTTGAGTTCGCTTGCGAACGAAACAATAAACTACCCGCTATGCGGGTAGGCGTTCTTAGGTTATACCAAAAAAATCACCAAG
>NZ_JAGYZD010000007.1 GCF_018371055.1 Finegoldia magna
ATTTTTTTGGTATAACCTAAGAACGCCTACCCGCATAGCGGGTAGTTTATTGTTTCGTTCGCAAGCGAACTCAACTGACTAAAGTCATCAATAAAAAAATCCGAGTCAATCTCGGATTAGATGGTGCGCCTTCAGGGACTCGAACCCTGGGCCCACTGATTAAGAGTCAGTTGCTCTACCAACTGAGCTAAAAGCGCATATTAAATTTTAAAAAAGTGGTGCGCCTTCAGGGACTCGAACCCTGGACCCACTGATTAAGAGTCAGTTGCTCTACCAACTGAGCTAAAGGCGCATATCTTTACCACAACAATAATATTATACACTATTTTAAGAATTTGTAAAGAGTTTTAAATGTTTTTAAAATTCAATTTATTGGAATAATCTAAAAAGAAGTAGATAATTTCCTGTATTATCCACTTCTTAATTCTGGTTAAATTTTATTGTCTTAAGTTAGTAATAAATGATGATGGAATTTTGTCGTTGTTTTGAAATTCTTTTTTCCACATTTCGGCATAATTTCCTATTGCCCATTCACTCATGATAATAGAATCATCTTTCGTAATCGGAATACTTCCTATTAATTTATTATCGTTAGAATAATCGTAAATTAATATTTCATCTGTCGTTTGAACTATTAATATTCTCTTATCAGGAGAAGAATAAGCATCTATAGCACTGCTTTTCAAGTTTTTTATAGATTGCCAATTCATGGATAATTCATCTGGTGATAAATTCAAATGTGAAACGATGTTTAGAATTACATTTTTCAACTTAACTTCGTTATTTTCTTTGAATGTATATTGTGTTTGATAATTCAATTTACCAGAATTTCTTACAATTCCAATATTTTTGTAATCTTCATTCTTATCGTTCGTAGTAATTTCAGAATTAGAATCTGTTGATTCTTCTGCAATGGAATTCTTCAATACATTTACAGCTTCTTTTCCTCCGATTTGATCTATATTCAATTCGTTATTATTACTCATTTTATCAATGTCATATATAGAATAATCTTCGAATTGATCTTTTATTCTCATAATTGAAATATATTCTGGCCCAAGGTATGTTATTTCTGCAGATGAGTCAAATTCCAATTTTTTATTTTCCTTAGAATTATCGCCTGAATAAACTGGCTTAGCTAAAAATTGCTCTACATAGTTATTATCAAACTCATTCTTTTTGTATTCCATAATCCAGAATCCATTTTTTCTAGGGAAAAACAATGCCGATGTTTGATAAATTTGTGCCCTGTTTTTCTTATCAATATCCAATAAAATTGTCCTATAAGAAATATCTGTTTTTTCATTTCTTACAACTTTATTTTTGATTCCAATTAGAAGAGCAATATTTTCTTTATCTTTTAAATTATTGCCTTTATTCTCATAATATTTACTTTCATACGTCGACTGGTAATTTTCAATAAAAGTTCTGCTAACTTTGTTTTCAGTTTTTTTCATGTAATAAAGTACACCGTTGTATGGAAGTATTATATTGTTTTTATCCATTACAACAACATCTTGATAAAACTTGCTACCATCGGAAATTGTAATTACCTTTTTTTTATCTTTCGAAAATTTCTTACTTATATTTTCGTCGCTTGTTTTTTTACTTAGATAATTTTGCAAACTTACAAATTTAGACGAAAATTTGGGATTTATGGTGAATCTTTTTCCGAAAACAACTATAGATTCATCGACATAAAGTTTACCTATTTCATCTGAAGCTTTTGATTTGGAATCAGAAAAACTTTCTTTCTTATCAATTTGCCACACACCTGCTGCGACCAATAAATTATTTTCAGGAACTTTGATATTTTCAACTGCAGATTGTTCTTTGTTTCTGAACATTATGAAAACAATCAACAAAATTAAAACTATCGTACCTACCAATATACTAGTTGTCTTTTTCATTTTCATCATCTCCTAATGGCAATGTAAACGAAACTGTAGTTCCTTCATCTAATTTAGATTTAATCATCAATTCTCCTTTGTGAAGTTTTACTATTTCCTCACAAATAGAAAGCCCCAAACCTACATGTGAATTTGAATTGGATCCTTTGTAGAATTTACCAGTTACAAGTTCTATTTCTTCAAATGAAATTCCAATTCCCGTATCTATTATGGAAATTTCTGCAAATTTCTCAGTTTTTTCAATATTAATAATTATCGTTCCCTTTTCTGGGGTAAATTTTATAGCATTATCTAAAATATTAATGAAAACTTGCTTGATTCTATCTTCGTCAAATGTAGCGATGAGTTCTGGACTTTCATAATTCAATATCAAATCAATTCCTTTTGAACGAACTTTAGGGAGCAATTGGTTTTTGATGCGTTCTGCTAATTCAATTAAGTTTTGTTTTCTTTTTACGATTGAAATTCTTCCAGAAGTAAATCTTGAAAAATCAAGTAACTCCTCAACCATATTTGTAAGTCTGTCGCATTCGCTATCAATTATGTCTATGCCCATAGTTGTTGTTTCTAAATCTGACGGATCGTATTTTAAAGTTTGCGCCCACCCTTTTATAGATGTTAATGGTGTTCTCAATTCATGTGAAACACTTGAAATAAATTCGTTTTTCAATTGTTCTTTCTTGTTAATATTGTCCGTCAATAAATTCAAAGTCATTCCAAGTCTTCCAATTTCATCTGTGTCATTTTCTTTTGCTCTTACTTCCATATCACCTTTAGCCATTTTTTCGGCAGTTTTAGCAAGACTGTTTATCGGTTTAATTATGCTTTTAGTCAAAATTTTACTCAATAAAATACTGAATAATATTACCAAAAACCCGAACAAAGCAAAAGATACGGACTTCACTCTTATTGCCCTGTCTACTTCTTTTAAACTTGAAATGTATCTTAAAACTCCGACTTGTTTTCCTCTGGATTCAAGCGGAACAGATATAGAAATAATATTTGAATCAGAATAACTAACTTTTCCTGTGTATCTTCCACTTTGACCATTTATTGCGCTTACTACATCTGATGTTTCTATTTTTTCTCCCAAATTAGGACTTGCAATAGAGTCAAATACAACGACTTGATTATTGTCCAAAATTTGCACTTGGCAGTCAGTTTGTCTGTAAAACTGGTTTTTGTCTTCGGCAATTACTTCATCTAGTTCATAATCTGCCATATAAGAGCTGTACAAATTCGTCGAATATCTTATTTCATTGTTCAAAACGCCTTCCATTGTAGAATAATAATAAAACTTAGTAGCATAAATAGAAAATATAACAAGTATTATCGCGGTAATACTTGTTAAAAATACAAAGGAATACATTATTTTATTTTTAATACTCATTATTTTTTATTTTCCCATCTGTAACCAACTCCCCAAACCGTTACAATATATTTTGGATGAGTTGAATCTTCTTCAATTTTGCTTCTCAATCTTCTCATATTGACATCAACAATTTTAGCATCACCTATAAAATCTTCGCCCCATGCTTTATCCATCAATTCATCTCTAGTAATTGCTTTACCAGGATTTTGCATCAAAAGCTTTATTATGTTAAGTTCGGTTGGAGTCAACGTAATTTCTTTTCCATTTTTATAAAAAGTTCTCGAATACATATCAAGTTTGAATGTTTCATCTTCAATAATTTGACTATTATTTTGTTTTTGTGGACTTCTTCTTAAAACAGATTTTATCCTAAGAATCAATTCGCGAGGATTAAATGGTTTTGTCAAATAATCGTCTGCTCCTCTTTCAAGTCCTTCAATTTTATCGTTATCTTGAGTTTTTGCAGTCAACATTATAATAACAATATTCGGGAATTTATTTCTTAAAATTTTGCAAACTTCAAACCCATCAATTCCAGGAAGCATTATATCTAAAACAGCTACATCTGGCTTGTTTAATTCTGCTAACTCTACGCCTTTTTCTCCAGACTCAGCTTCTAATATTTCAAATCCTTCTCTTGCTAAATTTATTTTTGTAAATTGTCTTATATTATCTTCATCTTCTACTAAAAGAACTTTAATACTCATATCACACCTCATGTATTATTATAACTCATAATTTAGCTAATTCAATTGATCTACATAATTGTTAAGAAAAACCTCAACCTCTTGTTCGCAATTTGGGTCGTAATTTTTTTCAATAATGTATCCTTTTCTTAAATTTACAAGAATCATTTTAATATTTTTGTTGTATTTTTTGCTCAAAACATAAGAATAAAACTTCAATTGCATGTGATATTTTTCGTACAAGTATTCTTGTGATTGTGAACTAATTTTATAATCATAAACTTTTATTTCTTCATCACAAAATTCCACTCTATCCATAAATCCAGATATCATAAGATTTTCGTACAATAAATTAAAATCCATTTCATTTTTATAATTTGAAAAATCTGTTATAAATTGGTTAAAGTTTTTAGTTGCTACATTGAAAATTTTCTTCTCATTTTCATTTAAGAAATCTACTTCTTTTATACATGGATAATTACTTCCGTCAGATAATTTCGCATACATATGAACCAAATTACCAAGTAATATATAATTTATTGAAGATTTTTGAAGATTACTATCAAAAATTTCTTCATTGGAATTTAAAATACTTGTAATACCAATTGGAATAAGTTTTTCGACTTTTACTTTCTTTGGTTCTGGTATATCGAATTTTGTTTGTATTTTTTCGAGTAAAAAAGGTTTCTCATTTAATTCTAAAAATCTTATACTTCCTCTTTGTTGCAAGTCCTCAATGTATGGACTTATTTGTTTGAAATGTCCCGATTTTTTTGAATTCGAAAAAGATAATTCTTTTTTTGCACGTGTGAATGCCGTATAGTACACGTTGTCAACTTCGTAATCATCCTCTTCTTCTATTAATTTCTTAACTTTTGTCATTCTAAATTTTGAAAAAGGAAAATCTAGCACGAATTGCATCTGAATGTTTTCGTTGTCTATAAATAATAGAAATTTATCTTTGTTAATTGATGGTTTTGATAGATTATCCACTATAACTTTTTCAAATCCCAAACCTTTTGACTTATGAATAGTCATCAGTTTTACCAAATCACTGTGTTCATCTTCAAAAGACATTTGATATAAGTTAGTATTATTTTCAAAATAATCTACAAAATCTTCTATACTATAGTTGTTGGCATCAAATTGCTTTGCAATTTCCAAAAATTTAATTATATTTGCCTTTGATTGAAGATCATTAAATAATCCTAAGTAGTCAATCTGTTCAATATAATTAGACATTGAATCGTAAATCGTATATTTTGTAAGATTTTCCGTAAAATCTACAACTTGTTCATCAATTTTTTTCATAGTAGATTGATAGTTATCTGTTTGATTCAATATTTCATTGTAATCCACATCATATACATTAGATAATATTCCTACTTTACTTATGTCATCACCGTATCGTGCGTATTTTATGAACTGAATCAGATTTAATACTTCTCTGCATTCTTCAAGTCCTTGTTTGTCAAAAATATAATAAGGAATATTTCTATTTGCTAAACTTGTTTCGTATTCTGAGAAATCATTCTTAGTTCTAGCTAAGATAGCAGTGTCTTTAAAATTATCTTCATTGATGTATGAAACCAAGATATCTGAGGAGTCATCTTTTGTTTTTGCGTCCTTATTGTTGAGTTTAAATTCATCTCTTCCGATTACTTCTCCCACTTCATTAACTGCGACTAAGCTATCGTATCTATCCTTCATTTTATTAGAATAAATGTAATTAATAGGCTCCATTATATTTGGATGAGTTCTATGATTTTCATAAAAAGTGATGTCTTTTCCGCCACTTTTTTTTATGTCTTCTCTAGTTTTTTCAAATACTTTTATGTTCGCTCCCCTAAAACTATATATGGCTTGTTTCGGATCACCAACTACGAAAAGATTATTTCTATCCAAAGCCTCATTGTCGCTGCACAGTGTATAAAAAATATCTCTTTGTAGATTTGATGTATCTTGATATTCATCTATCATAAAATATTTATACTTTTCTTTACACGATTTTAGAATATCACCATTTTCCAGAGCTTTTTTACACATTATTTCAATATCGTTAAAATCCAAGAAACTTTTTTCATTCTTTTTTATTGAATATTCTCTATTAACTTCTATCAAAATATCGAAAAAACCTTCATACAAATCTATATAATCTTTTTCTTTATTTGAAAGTATCGCATCAATTCTTTTGTTCACTTCATCAATTAGTTCCTGAACATTTTCTTTCTTGCTCTCTCCAAGATTGTCAAAACTTTCTAACAAAAATCTAGTATATTCTGGAATTTCCAAAATTTGTTTATCATCATGCAAAAATTTATATAGCCTACTATTTTTCGTAAGTCCTTTGATATTATCTGATTCTTCTCTTAAATCGAATAGATAATTTTTGATTCCGATTATATCCTCATCATCAATATTTCTCAAATTAGTTAATTGAAGAATTGTTTCTCTTTTAATAACTTCAAATTCTATGTTATTTGTTCTTAATTTATTGAAAGAATCTCTGATAATTTTAAGCGTGTCTGAATATGAAATATCTAACTCACTACCAAGCTTTTTAATAAAATCAATCCTATCTTCTAAGATTGTATCAAAAATTTCATTAATCATTTTGTTAGATTGATCATCTTCTATAATTTGAAAACTAGGATCTATTGATAAATAGTACGAATTATCCGACACGATTTTTTTGCAAAAAGATGAAATGGTGGATACATTTATGTCGTCAATTAGTCTGGGATTGTTTAGCTTTTGAATAATTCTATCCTTCATCTCATCAGCAGCTTTGTTCGTAAAAGTAATGCACACGATACTTTTAATGTCGATACCTTTTTCGTACATATATCTAAATCTTTCAGAAACTACTTCTGTTTTACCAGTTCCTGCACCTGCATTTACACAAACATTTTGATTTATCGTTGAATAAGCTAATTTTTGATTGTCGCTGAATTTAATCATTGCTAGCTTTCCCTTCTGTGTTTTTTAATTTGCAAATTTTATTAAAATCACAATATTTACAAGAATTGTCATCACTTGCTTTTACGAATAAGTTCTTATTCCTAATATTTTCTCTGAATTCTTTTACTTTCTGAATCATAATTTCATCCAACTGATCCTTTGAAACATTTTGAAGATATTCATATTCTTCATTATCTCTAATGCTTTTGTATTTACAACTTACAACATCACCGTACGAAGAATATATTGCAAATTGAAATCCTTTGTTTTTGTCCAAATCTTTTACTTTCCTGAAACTATTTTTCGATAATTTATAGTCTATTAATCTAATTTTACCTGAATCTGTTCTGTCAACCCTGTCAATTCTTCCAATAAATTTTGTGTTTTCATCTAAACTAACAATAAAATCTTCTTCTAATTTATAAGGGTAAAACTTTTCAGATTCGTTTTTCATATTGTAAATATCAGTTCGAATAAAGTCTTTTAGTTTTTTCAAATACTTTTCGTAATCAAATTCATTTTCCTTAATATCAGTGTTTAATCCGAACTTTTCAAAAGAATTTCTGAGTAATTCATCCAAACTTGAAACATCTAACTCACATTTGCCATCTATAGCATCTCTTATTTGCGAAATATTTATTCCGTAAAATTCTTCCAATGTGTTGTGCAAAATAGTTCCAATATCCAATTGTCTAGACTTTATTTGCGGTTTAAGCTTCAAATAATATCTAAAATATAACTTCATTGGACATTCAAAATATGTTTCAAGCTGAGTTGAAGATAATTCTTTCTTCAATATATATTGTGTTGTTTTGTCATCTACTTCAAAATCAGAAATATTCTTTGAGGATATTCTGCTTTCTATTCTATTTAAATGTTGTTTCAAAGAATATTTCTCATAAGCTGACACGCTGTGAAGTTTTTTTGTGTCAATTTTTTTGATATTTTTCATGTTAATTTTCTTTATCTTTTGACTTGATTTTATGTTCTTTTCCAAAATCAATCTTGATTTTATGTTGCTCTCAGTATTGTAAGACAGATAAATTTTTTTATTCGCTCTATTTATAGCATCAATAAATCTGTCAATATTTCTTTTTCTATTTTCTGCGTCTGACAAAATGTCGATTCCTCTTTTTTGTAGAAATTCTATATTATCTTCATTGTTAAAGAAATCATAATTAATTTTTCCTGGAATCACATCATCATTCATATTAACTACGTATAAAACATCGTAGTTTGAAAGTCTAATATCCGTAAGGGAATATATTCTAATTCCATCTACTAAATAATCTGTAGAATCAACCTTCAAATTTTTTATCAAATCCATCAAATAAGAGTTAATATTTTTCGATTTTTTAACAAGTTCAGCATGATTTTTATACAAATCCTCAAGTATTATCAAAAGTTTTTCAGAAAATAAATTAAATCCTTTATCATAACTTTCTTTTTTTTGAATTATTGCTATAAGATTAGCTAAAACATTAATGTTTGTTTCTATAAAATATAAATAATACGATTTAATCTCTTTTAAAATTTGTAAATTAGTTTCATAATTAACATTTACTTTCAAAATTTTAACTAAATCTTCCCAATCATCAAACTCAAAATCTGACAATATACTTCTGAACGTGACTTTATCCTTCAAATCAAATTCTATAAAACAACTATCTAGTGTAGAAAAAATATATTGCTTTAAAGTTTTCGTATTATCAAGTAGATTAATTATATCTAAGAAAAATTTGTAGTCACGATAAGAAATATAATCATCTCCAAAAACTGGAATATCGTGTAATTTCAAGGAATTCAATATTTCCCTTTTTGAGGAATCTTTTTCTAAAAGAATTGCCATTTTATTATAATCATAAGTGTATGAATCTTTTGATATTTCATTAATTAGCCTGTCTTTTTCCAAAATTTCATTGGTTAATTTAACTACCTTCTTTTCAATGAATTTATTTGGTTTTGATTTATCTTCATTTTGAATAACATCAAATCCAATATCACGCAATTGATTTACTAATTCACTTTTGTATTCATTATAATAATCCACGTAAATATAGACATTAACATCATAATTTTTCAACTGATTTATTACTTCCAATTCAATTGGTCGAAACTCACTAAATCCATGAATGTAAATATCCTTGTTTTTTTGAAGATTAAGATTTTTTGTGTCATAGGCATCAAATTTATCAAGAAAATTATACTGTTTCATAATGCTTTGATATCTTTCATACACTTTACTTAAAATATTTAAACTAACATTGTGACTAGAGATTTCTTCAAGTTCATCTATTTTTTTATTTGAATACTTACATGTAGATATAAATCTTTTGGATGAATTTATCATTCCATTAGAATTGAAAAATTTATTATCCTCAAACACCCCTTCATTGATAAGCTCTTTAATTGCCAGTCTCAAAATCAAATCTGTCAGATATGTTGAAATGTCTGAAGCATTTACTAGATCATCTATAGTCCAAATCTTCACGTCGCATAGCACCGATTGTTCTTTTAAAAACTTATTTCTAATATTTTTAATTAGCTTTCTATTTGGCAAAATTAAAATAAAATCAGTGTTGCCATTTCTAATTTGATTTTTTAAATAAGATATATTTTCATCAAAAAGCTTTGAAGAATTTGAATTAGTGTACACAATTCTCTTATTCATTGTAATCTCCTATGAATTCTTGTAAAATTGAGTTTTTAGGGACTATTGAATCGTCTTTTATTTCTATAAAATAATTCAAAATGGATTTTAACCTTTCAATCTCTGTAAAGTTATGACCGTTTTTGTCGTAATTTTCCACTAATTTCAAAACGTATTTTTTCAAAATATTAATTTCATAAATTAATGATGAGTCTATTATACTGTCTGCTTCATTTTGATATGGAAAAACATTAACATATTCAGCAGCGTGAACTCTTGGCCACTCAGACAATGTATCATCTACGCTTTTATCTCTTTGAACAAAATCTCTTACCATTCTTCTCATAAGTCTAATATCTGTAGTTGAGATTCTGTTGTGACAATCAATGCTTAGTTGTGTCAATGCTGATACATAAATTTTGTATTTGTCCTTATCTGGAACTAGACTTGTAAGTTTTGGATTAAGTCCATGAATTCCTTCCACAATTATGATTCCATTTTTGTCAAGTTTGGTGTAAGTATCGCCATATTCTCTTTCGCCTGTAATGAAATTATAAATTGGCAAATTAACATAATCACCTTCCAATAATCTCATTAAATCTCTGTTAAAAGTATTTAAATCAAGCGCATTAATCGATTCGTAATCCTTGTTGCCCTCTTCATCCAAAGGAGTGTCGACTCTATTCACAAAATAATTATCCATTGAAATAGGAATAGGATTTTTGCCTCTTACAGCTAATTGCACAGAAAGTCTTTCAGCCATCGTAGTTTTTCCAGAAGATGACGGTCCAGATATTTGAACTAATCTCGCGTTGTTGTAGATAATCTTGTCGGCAATATATGAAATTTGATTTTCAAAATAAGCTTCATTTACGCTAACCAAAAAATCCATATTTCCATCCTGAATTTTTTCATTCAAGCTTCCCACATAACCAATATCCAACATTTCAGTCCATTTTTTTGATTTAGAAAATATTTTTGAGAGAGCTTTTTGTTCTTTAAATTCAGTAAATTCACCAGTTCTGCTAACACTCAATGCTACTCCTGGAAAATAATTGATAAGTTTGTAGTGTTTCAAAAATCTCGTAAATGGAGCTACAAATCCTTCTATTCCAAAGTAATGATTGTGACATTTGTACAAATACACTTCATCCTTGTCTAAACTTTTTAGTAATCTTGATTTTTGAATGTATCCTTCCTTTTCAAAGATATCAAAAGCTTCTTTCCTGGAAACTTTTACTCTTTCAATTCTAAGATTTTGATTAATCAGATCATCCATTAGTTCTCTGATTTCTTCCAAATCTCTAAAATGAATTTCGTTGTTATTTTCGAATTCAAGATACATATAGTCTCCAATTGTGTATTCAACTACCAATTGATCTTCGGGAAATTTTATTTTAAATGCCAATAACAGAAGCAAAATTCCTGTTTTCATCAATGTGTCTTGTGAATAAATGCTGTTTTCATTTACAAACTCAATCGTATCTCCATCATCTACACTACTCATAATATCGACAAGTTTATTGTTTTTTAATGCAACAATATTATCTTCAAACCCACATTGAATGCCATAATCATAAATCATCTTATCTTCATAGTCATATGTTTTATTGTTGTTAATTATCTTAATCATATTTACTCTCCAAATCGTTCAATATCTTCTCAAATAAATCATCTCTTTTGCTTTCAAAAACCATAGATTCGTATTTTTGATATTTTTCCATTTTTTCTGGAAATATTAGCTTATACGAATGTAATAATTGAAAATTCAAATCGTACTTATTTTTGAAATATTTATTAACATCTCTGTTTCCATATTTAATATCTCCAATTATGGGGTGATTAATGTGTGACAAATGAGCTCTAATTTGATGAGTTCTCCCTGTCAATAAATCTACATTGACTAGCGAATATTTTCCAAAATTTTTTACATTCCATACTTTTGTCATGCTTTTCTTTCCACTAGAATTGACCACAGATTTGTTCTTATCGTTATCTTTTTCTAGCGCCAAATCAATTGTTTGGTCTTTGAGGTTACCAACCACAATAGTTTCGTAAATCTTAGTAATTTCGTGTTTTTTGAATAAATCATTAAAATATTTCAAGCTATCATAAGTTTTTGCACCTACAACAATACCAGAAGTATTTCTATCCAATCTATTTACCAAAGCTGGTGTAAATGTGGAGTTTTTGGTTGGCGTAAACTGATTTGTTTTTATCAAATAACTTACCATCATATCCACTATATTTTTCCCATAATCTTGAGGATTAGCTGCGTGTGATAATACCCCTGTTTTTTTATTAATCAATATCAAATCATCATCTTCATAGATTATATCCAAATTAAAATCCTCAGCAGTGTATACTTTATTATCTTGATATTTTTCAATAACTTCATCGTACAAATAAATATTTACCACATCGTCAATTTTCAAATTGTAGTCAGGTTCTGTCCTTTTTTTATTAACTTTTACTTTTTTAGTTCTGATAAGTTTTTGGATATGATTTTTGCTCATTTTTGGCATCAATTTCATAATAAACCTATCTACTCTTTGGTTGCTATTTGAATTATCTATATTTATATGTCTCATTATTGCTCCTATTTGAAAAATTGTTAATAAATCATTATAATTTAATAAGGAAGGTGAAAAATGAAAAATTTTATTGATACAATGGTAGACTTTATTTATAAATTTGCAAAGCTTTTATTATTATTGCTCATTCTAGTAGTTACGACATTGTATGTTTACAAAACAATTGATTCAATGTTTTCCAAAAACTACACAAGTTCTCAAACTTACTCAAAGGATTTAAAAATCCAACAAGTTACTGAAGAAGTTAAAGACATTGAAATCACAATTCCACCTGAAGCAAAAGACTTAGATGTGTCAAAGATATTAATCAGTGGAAACATAATTACGAATGAACAAGAATTCTTAGATTACTTAAAACAAAACAATGTTACTGCTTTTAAGGATGGCAATTACAAATTAAATAAAAATATGACTACAGAAGAAATAGTAAACCAAATAAAGAAATAATTAATATCCCTTATTGACATAAGAATCGATAAGGGATTTTTTCTTTATTGGTTCAAAAACATTATTTGCTATCAAATGTTGTTTGATATTTTCATTTATTGTGTGAAAAATCATCTTCTCGTAATCTTTGAGTACAATTTCAAAAAGATTATCCCTCATTCTGTAGGACAAAATGTCTATGTAATATGCTTCAACATTCTTGTATTCTATCAATTCCAAAATCTTTAAAATTGTATTATCTTTTTCTAAGTAATAGTTTCTGCATTTATTTAAAGATGCAATATACTTCTTCGTTTTTTTGTTTTTGTATTTGTTAGCTATTGTATTGTATTCCTTAGCTTTTAAATTATAATATTGATAATTAAAAACTCCCTCATTTACTGTTTTAATATCAGTGAAAGGTCTTAGATTAAAACTATTAATCAATACGTTGTTTCTTGAAATAAATTCCTGCTTTGTTATTTTCTCTTCATCTAACAAATCAATCAATTCATTTCTTTTTTTTACATAAAAATCTACATTTCTTTTCATAATTTTCCTCTAACTAAATTATAATTCATATCTCACACTTTTCAAAATTTGCAAATAAAAAAACGGTAAAATATTTTGAAAATTATTTTACCGATAATATTCTTATTCTATTATTGAAATATCATGATTTATAATTGAGTAAAATTCGTCTTGAATTTTTTGAATATCTCTGTTGTGTTTTCCCATTACATACATCATTTTACAAACAACTGATTCTAATGTCATATCTTTTGATTCCAAAACATCTAACTTTTCTCTAATTCTCATACCAACTTGGTATACTCCAATATCTGAGCCTTCTTGTGGAACTTGAGTTGTCATTACAATAATTTTATTAGTCGAGTATCGATCCATTAATCTTAGAAATTCTTCAGAAATTCCTACAGGCATTCCACCCACTCCATAACTTTCTACGATAATACAGTCGTATTTTTCGAAAATATCTTCTAATATATCTGCTCTCATTGATGGGATTAATTTCAACAAATATACGCTATCATCTAGTTCATCGTAAAATTCTACAGTATTATCTGACTTATCATCAATATATCTTAATACTTTTCCATCGTGAATTATTGCAATCAGTGGATAATTAATAGAATCGAATGCATCAAAACTTTTTGTTCTAACTTTTCTAGCTCTATTTCCACAAATAACTTTTCCATTGAACACTATATTGACACCGTGTGATTTTTCTTTACTAGCAAATATCAATGCATCTATTAAATTATTCTTTGCATCTGTAATATCATTTGAAATTGATTTTTGAGCACCTGTTATTACAATTGGTTTTGGGCTTTTTTGAATTAAATACCCTAACGCAGATGCAGTGTATGCCAAAGTATCTGTACCGTGTGTTATTACAAACCCATCGTAATTATCGTATTTTTCTTTTATAGTTTGTTTGATATGTATCCAATGCTCTGGTTTTATGTCTGTTGAATCAATACTGAATAAACTTATTGTATCCAATTCAAAATCAAATTTCTTAAATTTTACATATTCTAATATGTCTTTTGCTTGAAGACCTGGTGCTAATCCTTTATCTGTAGCAACGGAAGCTATAGTTCCTCCAGTTGTAATTAATAGTAGTTTTTTCATACACCCCTCCTAGAAATAGTATAACACTTTACTTTTAAAAATTGTAAACAAATAATTTTACATACAATTTACAATAATATTATATGAATTTTAAACATTACATGTATTCTATTAGTGAATTAAATATGAAAGGATGATTTATTTGAAAATCAAAAAATTTATGTTAGTTGCTATGATGCTAGTATTTGGAGTATTCATGGTAGCATGTGCAAAACAAGATGATGGAAAAACATCAGACAACTCAAACAAAACAGAAACTACTTCTACAGATTCTAAATCAAACGAAAGTGCTGGAGGAGAAATCCACGTAGTATCAAGAGAAAATGGTTCAGGTACTAGAGGAGCTTTTACAGAAATTACTAAAATCTTAGAAAAAGGTGCTGACGGTAAAGAACAAGACAAAACAGTTTCTTCTGCAATCGTACAAAACAGTACTAACGCAGTTATGATGACTGTAGGTCAAGACAAAGACGCTATTGGATATATTTCATTAGGTTCATTAAACGACAAAGTTAACGCAGTAAAAATCAACGGTGTTGAAGCAACTTCTGAAAATGTTCAAAAAGGAGACTACAAAATCTCAAGACCTTTTAACATTGCTTACAAAGGAGAATTAAAACCACTTCCAAAAGATTTCTTAGATTATATTCTTTCAAAAGAAGGACAAGAAATTGTTAAAAAAGAAGGTTATGAACAACTTCCTGAAGAAGCTAAAGCTTACAACAAAAATTCTCAAAAAGGTAAAATCGTAGTTGCAGGTTCAACTTCAGTTTCTCCATTAATGGAAAAATTAGCAGAAAGCTACAAAGCAATGTATCCAGAAGTAGAAATCGAAATCCAATCAACAGGATCTTCAGCTGGTATGAACTCAGCTATTGAAGGTGTATGTGATATCGGAATGGCTTCAAGAGAATTAAAAGACAAAGAAAAAGAACAATTAAAAGCTCAACCTATCGCAATCGATGGTATAGCAGTTATAGTAAACAAAGAAAATACAAAAGCAACAGATTTAACTCTAGAACAAATAAAAGATATCTTCACTGGTAAAGTTAAATCTTGGTCTGAAATTTCTAAATAATTCCTCTCAAAAGGCAGATCTCTTATGAGGTCTGTTTTTTATTTTGAAAGAATTTATTTTACATTTGTAAAATGCAATGTTTCCCTATTTCTACAGTCTTTTACTTTTTAACTTGAAAAACTTTACATTTAATTAACATTATTATCGCATTAATTTTACAAGCTCTTGATAATATTAAGGTGATAAAAATATAGAAAGGATTTAATATGAAAAAGAAATATTTATCTGAATCAATAATGAAATACGTATTTTTAGTATCAGCATTGACTTCTATTTTTGCGATTGTTTTAATATGTTTTTTCATTTTTGGTGAATCAATGCCTTTTATAAAGAAAGTTGGCTTAACTAATTTTATATTTGGTAAGGATTGGGCTCCGGTCGATGTCCCTGCCCAATTCGGTATACTTCCAATGATTATCGGTAGTATTTATGTAACTATTGGCTCCATAATTATAGGAGTACCAATTGGAATTTTCACAGCGATTTATCTTGCAAAATTCTGTCCAAAAAAATTATATAATTTTTTGAGACCTTGTATTGATTTAATGGCTGGTATTCCATCCATCGTTTATGGTTTCTTCGCCTTAATGGTTATAGTTCCAATGATTAGAAAAGCTTTTGGAGGAACTGGTATGAACATAGTCACAGCTTCTATTCTTCTAGGAATTATGATTTTACCGACGATAATCACTTTATCTGAAAGTGCAATAAATACTGTTGTAGATTCTTATTATGAAGGAAGTATTGCACTTGGAGCTAGTCACGAATTAGCCGTAATGGGAGTTGTAGTTCCTGCTGCAAAATCAGGTATATTATCATCAGTTATACTTGGAATCGGACGTGCCATCGGAGAAACAATGGCAGTTTATTTAGTTGCAGGAAATCAACCTGTAATAGCAAAAAGTATATTCTCAGGAACGCGTACTATGACAACTAACATCGTATTGGACATGGCTTATGCGTCTGGTGCTCATAGAGATGCTTTGATTGCAACTGCGATGGTATTATTCGTATTTATACTTTTAATAAATCTAGCATTTAATTTGATTAAGAGAGGTGTAAATAATGGAAAATAATTCTATTGATGTAACTACAAATAGTTTGAGAAATTTAAGAAAAAATAAAACAAAAAGTATAATCATTAAAGGTTTTATTTATTTGATGGCTTTTATTACTTTAGCTGTATTGTTTTATTTAATTATTTACATGTTAGTTAATGGTATTCCCCATTTGAAACCTAGCATGTTTTCAAACCACTATACTTCTAAGAACGTATCAATGATGCCTTCAATTAAAACTACTGTTTTGTTAGTTTTATTGACATTATTAATTGCAAGTCCTATCGGAATATTTACAGCAATTTATTTATCTGAATATTCCAAGAAAACCTCGAAAGTAGTAACTCTTATTCGACTTGCAACAGAAACATTATCTGGTATTCCATCAATTGTTTATGGTTTATTCGGTATGTTGTTATTCGTTATGAGATTAAAGTTCAGGTATTCGTTGATATCTGGTGTTCTTACAATGTTCATAATGGTGCTTCCATTAATAATTAGAGCCAGTGAACAAGCTTTATTATCAATCGATGACGAATTAAGAGCTGGAAGTTATGCATTGGGAGCTGGAAAGTTGTATACTATAAGAAAGGTATTACTTCCTGTAGCAATGCCTGGAATTATGGCAGGTATAATCCTTTCTATAGGAAGAGTTGTAGGGGAAACAGCCGCTTTGATGTTTACATTGGGAACAGATCCTCGTGTACCTACTAGCTTATTCCAATCTGGAAGAAGTTTAGCGTTACACATGTATGTGTTATCTTCTGAAGGATTCCATGTAGAAGAATCTTATGCAACTGGCGTTGTGTTGGTAATTTTAGTTTTAATAATAAATATAGTTTCCAATTTAATAGGAAAAAAATTGACGAAAGGAAGTAAATAATGTCTAAGATAAGTATAAAAGATGTTGATTTATATTATGATGATTTTCAAGCCCTAAAGAAAATCAACATGGAAATGAAATCAAATGAGATCACTGCTTTTATTGGACCTTCTGGTTGTGGTAAGTCTACAATGCTGAAATGTCTAAATAGAATGAACGATCTTATTGATGGATGTCGAATCGAAGGTTTAATAACTTTAGATGGCAAAGACATATACGATAAAAATTACGATGTAAACTTGTTAAGAAAAAGAGTTGGGATGGTTTTTCAAAAACCTAATCCATTCCCTATGTCTATTTATGATAATATAGCTTACGGTCCAAGATTACACGGAGAAAAAAATAAGGCAAAATTAGATGAAATTGTAGAAAAATCTTTAAAAGGTGCAGCAATCTGGGATGAAGTAAAAGATAATTTGAAAAAGAACGCACTTTCAATCTCAGGTGGTCAACAACAAAGAATTTGTATCGCAAGAGCGTTGGCTGTTGAACCTGAAGTGTTATTAATGGATGAACCTACATCAGCTCTTGACCCTATCTCAACAAACAAAATTGAAGATTTATGCCAAGATTTGAAGTCAAAATATACTATAATAATGGTAACTCACAATATGCAACAAGCTGCTCGTATTTCTGACAAGACAGCATTTTTCTTGACAGGTGAAGTTATAGAATTTAATAATACTGATGTACTGTTCTCAAAACCTGAGGATAAAAGAACAGAAGATTATATTACTGGTAGATTCGGTTAAAAAGAGGTGGTATTATGAGAAAATATTTTACGCATCAATTAGAAGAATTAAAACATAATTTAATTTTTCTTGGAGCAAATGTCGAAAGACAAATCGAACAAAGCACTTATGCATTGGAAACTCAAGATTTAGAAATAGCACAAAAAGTTTATGATTCTCAAGAAACTATTTATGAAATGTCAAAAGAAGTTGAAGATACTTGTTTGAGACTTCTTACTACACAATCCCCTGTCGCAAAAGACTTGAGATTTATTTCATCAGCACTGAGAATTCTTTCTTGTATGAGTAAAATCGGAAACCACGCACAAGAAATTTCGGAGCTTGTTATGTTAATTGGTAAATCACAACTTCCAAAAGATTTGTCAATGATAAGATCCATGGGTAAAAGTGCACAAAAGATGCTTGTAGAAAGTATCAACGCTTTTACTGATGATGATATTGAATTGGCAAATTCTGTAATCAAAAAAGATGATGAAGTCGATGAACTTTTTGCTCACTTCATGGAAGAATCTATAGAATTGATTAAATCAGGTTGTGAAAACCCTGAACAAATTATCGATTTAATTCAAGTTGCAAAATACATTGAAAGAATTGGCGATAATGCAGAAAGAATCGCAACCTGGGTAATATTCTCAGTTACTGGCGAAAGATACGAGGAAAATGCACAATGATTTGCTGTGTGGAAGATGACAAAAGCATAAGAGAACTAATTATCTACGCACTTAATAATGAAGGCTACGAAGCAATGGGATTTGGAGACTACAATGAATTCAAATCCACATTGTATTCTTCTAGCATAGATTTAATTATTTTAGACATTATGCTTCCAGGAAAAAGTGGTCTTGATATTTTAAAAGAAATAAGAAATAATGAAAAAACAAAAAGTGTCCCAGTAATGATGCTTACTGCCAAGACAACGGAATACGATAAAATAGTGGGACTAGATAGTGGCGCTGATGATTATATGATAAAGCCTTTTAGTATTATGGAACTACTAGCAAGAGTCAGAGCACTACTTAGAAGATCCTCATTAAGTAAAACAAAATCGAAAATCATCTATAAGAATATTGAATTAGATTATGATAAGAGAACGGTTAGTGTCGATGGAGAAAATGTAGAATTAACTTACAAAGAATTTGAATTGTTGTATTATCTCCTATCAAATGTCGGAAAAGTTTTGACAAGAGAAAATATCATGACCAAAATTTGGGGATTTGACTTTGAAGGAGAATCACGTACAGTTGATGTTCATATAGCAACCTTGAGACAAAAACTTAAAAACGCTTCCAGCATAATCAAAACTATAAGAAATCTAGGATATAAAGCTGGTGAATGATGAAAAGAAGAATTTACACTAGAATTTCTCTTGTAATTATAATAGCTTTAGCAATTGGATTAGGTTTACAGACATTTATATTCTATAATTATAACAAATCCAAAGAAGAAACTTCCCTACTGCGTCAAATACAATACGTGGATTCTATCAGCGACAATAGTCGCGATAAGACTATTACCAATATAAAAAAGATTAAAAGAATTAATCCTACTAATCGATTTACAATAATTGATGAAGGTGGGAATGTTGTATATGATACTGATACCAATATAGATTCTTTGGATAATCACTCTAACAGAGAAGAAATACAAGATGCCAGAGATTCAAAAATTGGATCAATAACACGTAAATCTGATAGTTTTGATAAAAGCATGTATTATGTAGCTATTCTTCAAGGTAATTCTGATATTCTTAGAGTAAGCTGCGAATCTGCTAGTTTTTTGAAAACTATTTTAGATTTATTACCATATACCCTATTGATATTAGCGTTATCTTTAATATTATTAATTGATATTAATAGAAGACAAATAAGACAAATATTGGATCCTATCGAAACTATTGCCAATGAATTAGATGATAACATCGTAAATGATAAAGAATCAAAATTGTTAGAACAACCTGTTTACAATGAGCTAATACCTTTTATCAATATAATTAGACGCAAGAATGATACAATAAAAAAATATGTAGATGAATTAGAAGAAAGATCCACTACAATTAAAACTATTACAGACAATATGAGAGAAGGTCTTATCTTACTTGATAAGAATATGAATGTTTTATCAGTTAATAAGTCAGCTGAGTTTTTGTTTGGTGCATCTGATTCTAAGTATGAAGGCAGACCTTTTATTTCGTTAAACAGAGATTTAAAAATTCATTCTGCTATTAGAGATGTAATATCAACTAAAACGGCGCATCATATAAATATTGAAATGCAAGGAATTCTATTATCAATGTACATTGCGCCAGTATTGGATGAAGATAACATCAACGGAGTTTTATTGTTCTTAGTAGATGAAAGTGACAAGATAAAAGCCGAAAAAAGAAGAAGAGAATTTTCAGCAAATGTTAGTCATGAATTAAAATCTCCTCTTACTTCAATTAACGGATATGCTGAAATGATAGAAAACAACATGGTTAGTCCAGAAAATGTAAGTAAGTTTGCTACAATAATACACCAAGAAGGATTGAGATTATTGGAGTTAATCGATAATATTATTAAACTTTCCAAGCTTGATGAGTCGGGAGATAACATTGAAAAAGGTTTATTCAATCCAGAAAAAATAATTGATGAAATAATCAAATCCAACCAAAATAAATTGGATAGTAAACAAATTGAGCTTGTTACAGATTTACAAGAAAATTGCTTGATATATGGAAACGAAAATTTAATTAAAGAAATGATTGAGAACTTAGTTACAAATGCAATCAAATACAACAAGATTTCAGGCAAAATTAAGATTTCAATATTCAAAGAAAATGACAAAACTAAAATAATCTGTGAGGATACTGGAATTGGTATAGCTGAAAAATACCAAAGTAGAGTGTTTGAGAGATTCTTTGTTGTTGACAAATCACGTTCTTCACAAGAATCTACAGGACTTGGACTATCAATCATCAAACACATCGTTGATATCCACAACGGATCCATTACTCTTGAATCAAAGTTAGATGTTGGAACAAAAATCACAATAACGATTTAAATACGGCAACTTATTGTCGTATTTTTTTCGTTAAAATGATATAATAGTTATGTTAACTTGAATATACAAAATTATTAAACGATTTAGAAAGGAATAAAAAATGCAAAAAATTGCTATTCTAACAGATACTACATCTGATGTAGATCCATCGATTATTAAAGAATACAATATTGTAGAAGTCCCTCTTCAAATCATTTACAATTCGGAAGTTACATATAAAGATAAGTATGAAAAAAATATTGACGACGTTATAAAAGACATCAATAGTAACACTATTAGTAGTTCGCTTCCCTTAGCAAGTGATTTGATTGACAAAATAGAATACATCATATCAGAAGGATACACACATATTATAGCTACATGCATGAGCTGTGGAATTAGTGGTACTTATAATCTATTTCAACAAATTTTAAGCTTATACTCTGATAAAATTACATATCATTTGATAGATTGCAGGTCATGTTCTATGGGAATGGGTTTTCTAATTGAAAAAGCTGTAACAATGAATGAAAGTGGAAAAAATTTCGAAGAAATTGTAGAAGAATTAGAAAAGCTAAAAACAAAAGAGGATTTCTTTTTTACTGTAGATAAATTAGACTATCTTTACACAAGTGGTAGAATTAAACGCTCAAGTAAGGTCGTTGGAAATCTATTAAACATTAAACCAATTATTACCTGTATCAAAAAAACCGGTAATTTGGAAGTTATAGACGCAGTAAGAGGTAGAAAAAAAGTCAACCAACAAATCCTTAATTATATAATTGACTTCGCAGCTAACGATCAAATAGACAATATATATATAATGCATTCAAATCTTCAAGAAAATGCAGATGAATTGGAAAAAGTAATACAAGATTACTATCCAAACGTTAAAATTTATAAGAGACCTATTTCTAGTCTTTTCGTTATACATACAGGTCCTCATATCTATGGAGCTGTTGTAACCTTAAAATAAGGAAGGCGTAATGAACTGACCCCAAAAAGTTGGACCTAAAAACAACTTTAAGGAGGTCAGTTTTTTCATGACAAAATATAGTACAGAAATTAAGATGAAAGTGATTAGAGCATACCTAAATAACGAAGGAGGATATAAATTTTTAGCTAAAAAATATGGTATAAGTTCGGCATCAATAGTTGAAAGATGGATTAATTCATACA
>NZ_JAGYZD010000179.1 GCF_018371055.1 Finegoldia magna
GTAGTCTTGCCACTTCCAGTAAACCCTACAAATGCAACACTTTCTCCGCTTTTTATATCAAGCGACAAATCTTTAAGCACAGGTTCGTTTTCAATATACGAAAAATCCACATTTTCAAACTTAACATCACCCTTGATGTCGCCAATTTCTCTTTCTGGAAACTCCTCGACCTCAGTATCCAACAATTCAAAAACATGCTCTGCTGCACTGAACGATTGCTCCAACGAGCCCATTCTTTCCACGCAGTTACTGATGTACAAGAAAGTCCTCGAAGTGTATTCCATCGTCAAATACATGCTCCCCAATTTTACATCAGTATTTCCAGTCAAAACATTGTACGCGTAAATTCCAAGTATCGTAATCGTCGCAAAATTTCTGAGAAGCTGCGACACATTGTAGCTCATCGTACCATAAGCCCTGGTCACCATATACCCGTAATCGTAGACATTTTTCGCAGAAGTTTCATAATCCTTGCTAAAATCTTCTTCCAAATTATACGCCTTGATTATCTCGATATTATTGATAGTCTCGTTGATTTTCGCATTCTCTTCGCTGATGTATTTTCTCATATTTGTAAATGCAAAGCGTGATTTTTGCAAAAATTTCTTAAAAATATAAAACATAATTGGGAAAAATAGGCACACAATAATCCCGATTTTCGTGTCAGTTATAAGCACCATCGCAATCATAAAAATACTCACAATTACGCTTACCATAAGCTGTGCCAACACCATTTGGTAGAAACTCTTCACAGTTTTCGTGTCATTTGTAATTCTGCTGACAACTTTTCCAGCCGGCAAATTATCATAAAAAGATATCGGCATTTTTTGAATGTGATCGTACACATCCATTTGCATTCTGCGTGCGATTTTGTTCGCAGTTTTCTCCAAATACACCGTAGAATTGTACTTCCACAGTGAATCCACGAAGAAAACCGCCGCATACAAGCACAACACCAACGCTAATTTTCTAATATTGTATACAAGTTTTTCTCCTGTAAGTAAATTGTTGATGATATACGCCAATATAATCGGCCCGATAATCTCGAACACAGTCATCAACACCGTAAACACCATCCCTATCGTCAAGTTTTTCTTCTCGTTTAGGGAGTATTTTATTATTCTATTCGTCACACTCTTTCTCATAAGCACTCTCCACTGTCTGTCTCAAATATTGCTCCTTGTACCATCCGTCTTGTTTCATCAAAGAGTCGTGAGTCCCTCTTTCAACTATTCTGCCGTTTTCAAGAACGATAATCTCATCAGCATCCTTCACTTGGCTAATCCTGTGAGTTGCGATGATATTCGTCTTGCCGGAGCGAATTTTTATGAAATTATCCAAAATATTCTTCTCCGTTGTTCCATCCACAGCACTCATGCAGTCATCCATAATCAAAATATCCGGATTCTTTATCAAAGCTCTCGACAACGCAATCCTTTGTTTCTGACCGCCCGACAAACTAATCCCCTTTTCTCCACACAACGTATCCGTTCCATTCACAAGCTTATCCAAATCCTTCTCAAAATCGCTCATTCGTATAGCTTCCATCAATTCTTCATCCGTTGCATCCTTGTTTGTAAGCTTGATATTTTCGCCAATAGTCTTTGAAAAAATCATATGGTTTTGTGGAACATATCCCATTCTTTCTCTGACTGATTCGATAGTATAATCGGTCAAGTTTTTGTCATTCAGAAGTATTTCTCCATCTTCCACATCGTAAAATCTAAGAAATTGCTTCAACAAAGTAGTCTTGCCGCTTCCAGTTTTCCCTAAAACACCCAAAGTCTTTCCAGGTGTAATTAAGAAATTGATATCACTGAGAACATTCTCCTTCGAACTCGGATACTTGAACGACAAATTCCTAAACTCAATCGTAGGATTTTCCTTCAAATCAACAGCATCAGGTTTATTCACAATGTCTTCCTTGTAATCCCACACCTCTTGAATCCTATCCATGCTCGCATCAGCTTGCTTCTTCACGCTGATGAAATCGCCCATGCCAATCATCGGCCAAATCAACAAATTCAAATAAAACATAAAACTCATCAGTCTTCCCACAGTAATGCTTCCAGTTCGTATCAAATAAGTTCCGTAAGAAATCGCCAGCACATAAGTCATAACCTCTATAGGCTTTTGGATTGGGCCATACCATGCGATTAACTTTGCAGTCGCCATGTTTTTTTCGTACAAATCATCCGCTCTGTCTTGAAACTTCTTCCTTTGAAAATCCTTCAAATTATTCGCACGAACCACACGCACACCACTTACAGTTTCCAAAGTCTGATCGTTCATCTTATCAAACGATTTTTGCGACTCATCAAAAGTCGTATTCAATTTGTTGCCAATTTTATTGCTCACCACAACCAAAATCGGAAGTGGAAGCACACTTAACAAAGTCAACCTGAAATCTGTCGTCACAATCATCACGATAACTATTAAAATAGGATAAAAAGTCGAATCGAATAAACTCATCAAACCGTATCCCGCAAAATCTCCCAAAGCGTACGGATCATTTGTAGCCTTCCCCATCAAAGACCCCGTGGAATTCTTCTCGAAAAACTCTGGCGATTGCTTCAAATATTTGTCGTACAACCTAGTCGTCACCAAATACCTAATCGTGTCATCGCCCTTAAACACATTCAAATTCCACACAACGCTAACCACATAACACAACACACTTGCAACCAAGCAAATTCCCAAATTAATCTTCAAATTTTCCACAGTCACATTCTTGTTGAAAATATTGTCCGCCACATTACCAATCATGTACGGCAAAACCAACTTGAAAGCATAATCAAAAATAAGTGCGATAATTGCGATTATGTAGCTTTTCTTGTAGTAATCAATAAACCACTTATACCTTTTTAACATACTTACTCCTTTACTTTTGCAATAAAAAATAGGGCTCATAAAGAGCCCTAAATAGCAAATTCTATTTTTGCAATAATTTAATGATGTGTTCTCTGAAATCTTCTCCGTCCATAGTAACAGCACCTGTGCCACCAAAAATATCCACAGATACCTTGAAGAAGTTCACAACTAATTTGTCTCCCAAATCATAGTGTTCTTCGATATGACCCGGAACGAAAATCAATTCCTTCTTGTCTGTTTCAACATCATCAAGGTTTAGATGTTTGATAGGGTCAACCATGGCTTCAACCACACCCATATCTTCCATCATCCACATGTTGTTGTTCCAGAATCTTTTTTCTTCAGGACTTCCACCATTCAAAAGCTCTTTGTTTGTAATAGATGATAAAACTCTTCTTACAGCTTCCTCATCAAATTTGTCATTGTATATTAACTTCATTTCATCTCTATTAGCTACATCAATGATAAAAGATTCAGCAACCTTTTGACCTTCTGACGCTGATTGCCAGAAATATAGCATCATTTCAACTACTTCATTATTAATTTTAATGCTCATTATTCAGACCTCCTTCTTTCAAAAATTCTCTATATTAAATATTATACAACTAACAAAAAACTTTTTCCAACAAAATTTT
>NZ_JAGYZD010000180.1 GCF_018371055.1 Finegoldia magna
AGATGATTTATGTGAAACTTTTACAGGAATTACATATCTATCATCTCTCATAGTTACGATGTTTTCTTGTAATGCTTGATCATTAGAAGATAAAATACTATTAATTTTATCTCTAATATTTTCTGTTTTTTGTCTTTTAGTTTGTCTAATTCTTGCCAGATTTCTACTGGCATTATCGCTAATCTCATCTTCTGAAATTATTGCGTTATTAATAGTAGCGACCAAATCAGGTTCTTCCACCAAAGAATCCATCATTGCAATAATCATAGGGTAATTTTCGTGATTTTCGTCAGATTCTCCAGCGTATCGTTTTATATCATGAACGCTACTTAAGATTTGGCCGATTTTCAACAAAACTTCTGGAACTATGTATCCACCTTTTAATACATGCATTATACTTGCTTTAACATTTATAATCTCATATATCGGAGGATTAGAGAATTTGTAAATCATACTCATTGCTTCATAAGTTGCATCCAAGTTTTGTCTGATTTCATCCTCTTCAATCATAGGTTCCAATTTATTGGCAATACTTTTCCCCAATTTTGATTTGCAAAGTTTTTCAATTTTATTTTTTATTTCGTCGTATTCAAGTGTGTTTAATGTCTTTTTGTCCATTTATAAAATTCCTTTTTTAAAATGAAATTCATTAGATTTTCCAGTTACATTTTTGTTTTTTCTAATCGAGTATAAGTTAAAATCTATATCATTCTCATCTATCTTAATTCTATCACAAGAATAAATCAATGAGTAATCATCCATCCTTATAACTCTATATTTAGAAAAATCTCCTTCAATATAACAATCATTAAACTTACAGAACTCACAATTTTTCCCATTGCACTTTATTATGCTTGAAAAAGGACAATAAACAGTAACCATATTAATCAAGTTATCTTCAACAACCAATTCATAATTGTAATTTGAATTTTCTACAATTTCTTGGATTTCAGATCTATTTAATTCAACAGATAAAGTTATTACATCTACTCCCAAATCATTTAAAACTTTTGCTGAGAAAGTATTAAATACATTCATCTGATAGTCACTAACAACAAAATCAGCATCAATATCTCTGGCTATGATGATATCTCCAACGTTATTGATTAAAAGTTTGGATACATTATTTTTTCTGCACCTTTTTATAAACTTATCCGTTTTTTCTTGATTCAAAAATCTTGGAACTCTCACGATGTATTCTGATGAGATTTTATCGCTGTAACCATCCACTTCATCTACAAAAACTGTTTTATAACTTGATTTATTAATTCTATTTTTCTCTATTAGATTATCTAAATTTTTCAAATCAATATTTTTTTGTTTTCTATGATTAAAATCAGCTTTTTCGTCCAAATAAAATTCTATGAAATCTCTTCTTATCTGATTTATCTGACTTTTAGATAAAAATAATCCATCATCTAGTATAATTTCGAGTTCAGAAATATTTACTGGATAGTTTCCTGTTTTTAGTACTTGATTACGTATAAATTCGTCATCTATCGGCTTGTTTTTTGCCTGATCGCAAATTATATTAGTGTTATATATTAGATCATTTACAAATATTTGAATAGGTTCAGATTTTTTACAAATAAACTTGACTTGTAAATCAAATTCTACATTTTTTTCTTCAGCTGACTCTTCAACTATTTTAATGTGACTAACTCTTTTTACATCGGAATTTTCAAGAGCATCACCTATGTTTTTAAATGAAGCTATACTATTTTTCGTATAATTTTCAGTTAATGTCAAAGGAAAAGTATTTTTTCCGTTAGAAAGTATTAGAATATCTTTCTTGAATACATCTTCTGTAAATTTAATTTTTCCTTTTCCTAATACTTTTCCTATTGTGTTACCTTTAATTTGATTTTTCCTACCAAGTTCAACGTAATTGCATCCATTTGTATTGTTGATTAAACCTTTTGTAAATCCACGATTTTTAACTTCGTCTAAATAATAATCGTATTTACCTTTGTCTAATTTTTCTCTGTAAGATTTTACAATAGAGTACACGTATTCCTTGGATTTCATTCTTCCTTCGATTTTCAAACTATCACAGTATTTTGCGATTTCTTCGACATTATCAATAGTACACAAATCTTTTGGACTGAGATAAGACAGCTTTGAATTAATAGTTTCGTTAGCTAAAATAATCTTATAATCCTTCCTACAAGGTTGAGCACATCTTCCTCTATTTGCACTTCTATCACCATTTAATGAACTCATCAAACATTTCCCAGATTGGCAAACGCATAATGATCCATGAATAAAAACTTCTATTTCAATGTCACAGTTATTCCTAATATTTTTTAATTCTTCTATATCAGTTTCTCTAGCCAATACTATTCTTTTGAAACCAAGTTCTTTGGCAATTAATGCCCCATTCAAATTATTAATGTTCATTTGAGTAGATGCATGTAAATCCAAATCAGGAAATAACTTGTTTACAAGATATGCCAAACCAATATCTTGCACAATTAGTGCATCAATATCGATGTTATATAATCTGTTTACATAATCAATTGCCTTGTGAATTTCTGATTGTTTTATAAGAGTGTTTAATGTTACATAAACTTTTACGTTTCTTAAATGGCAGTATTTTACAACTTCCTTAACATCTTCTACAGTAAAATTCTCAGCATAAGCTCTTGCGGAAAATTCTTTTGTTCCAAGATAAATAGCATCAGTTCCTGCACGGACACTTGCTTTTACCATGTCCCAATTTCCGCAAGGAGCTAATATTTCACTAATCAATGATTTCATCTCTTTGATAATCCAACAGAATATTTTCTAGCTTATTTTTTTCAAATGCTAGTTTGTTATACTCGTCTTTCAAATCTTTGTATTTTTGAGATATATCGTCATTTTCTGTTTCGTAAAATTCAATTTGCTTTTTTAAATCTTCCGTAGTTTTCTTTTCTTGTTTGAGTTTTACATTCAAATCTGATGCTTTTTGTTCATATTGCGCTTGGATTTCGTTAGCGTATTTTTCAGCTTTTTTCTTTATATCTTCTTTTTCCTTTTCAGAATTTTCTTTAATTTCATTGTATTGTTTAGTCATTTGTTTTAAGTTTGTTTCTTTAATAACCAAATTTTGATACAATTTTTCGCAATCAGATTTTAAATTAGAATAGTCCTTAATAATTGGATCATTTTCTTTTTTGTATTCATTTAATTCAGTTGTTAAATTATCGTGAGTTTCTGCCAAATTCATAAGAGCTAAGATAGTTGCATTCAAAGTCGTTAATTTTGAATTTCTGTTTTTACAATCTGCAATATCTTTGTTGATTTTTTCAACTATCTTATCTGTTTCTTCTTTAGATTTTTCAGTAACAATATTGTAAGTTGAACCTTGAATTACAACTTGTAATTTGTTCATATACATTCCTACTTTCTCAATGTTGCGTTGAATTTTTGTTCTAATGAATTTAATATTTCTTCTTGTATTTTTTCAATAGTTTTGTCTTTTAATGTTTCATCTTTTGATTGATATATAATTCTGTA
>NZ_JAGYZD010000181.1 GCF_018371055.1 Finegoldia magna
GTATATTGAAAACGAACCTGTGCTTAAAGATTTGTCGCTTGATATAAAAAGCGGAGAAAGTGTTGCATTTGTAGGGTTTACTGGAAGTGGCAAGACTACGATAATCAATTTGCTTTTAGGATTTTATAAGCCTCAAAAAGGTACGATTAAAATCGACGGCAAGAACTTCAACGATTACCGCGTGGATTCTATAAGAAAGAATATTTCGTTAGTGCCACAAGATCCGGTGCTTTTTATGGGAGATGTTAGGAGTAACATCAGGCTCGACAAGGATTTTACAGATGAAGAAGTCGAGAATGCGTTGAGGGATATCGGTGCTGATAGGTTGATAGATTTCAGAAATGGGCTTGATGAGGAAGTCAAGGACAATGGCGCAAGTTTCTCAGCAGGTGAAAAACAACTTATTGCATTTGCGAGAAGTTACATCACCAATCCGAAGATTTTGATATTGGACGAGGCGACGGCAAACATCGACACGCAAACGGAATCTGTGATTCAATACGCAATCGACAAATTGAAACAAAACAGGACTACATTTATAATTGCGCACAGATTGTCTACGATTAAAAACGTGGATTGCATTTACGTGTTGGACAAGGGCGTTATTGTAGAAAAAGGAACGCACGAAGAATTGTTGGCGAATGGCAAGATTTACACGAGAATGTATCGTGAACAAAACAAGAAGGGCTAATATGAGTGGTAATAGAAAAGCAGGGATTTTGTGTCCTGTATTTAGTTTGAGTTCAAAATATGGAATAGGAAGTTTTGGTGAGAGTGCGTATGAGTTTGTGAGGTTTTTGAAGAAATCAAAGCAAACTTACTGGCAGATATTGCCACTTGTTCCGATTAGTTCTGATGGCAACAGTCCGTATTTGTCGCCGTCAACTTTTGCTGGAAACTACATGTACATCGACATCGACAAGTTGATTGACGATGGTTTGCTGTCGGAGAGTGATGTTCTTGGATATGAATTCGAAGATGATTTTGTGGATTACGATTATGTGGCAAAATCAAAGGATGAGATTTTACGAAAGGCTTTTGAGAACAACAAGGATTTGAAGATAATCGACACAGAAAATTTTAGTGAGCGTGAACTTGTTCGTGGATTTTGTTTGTTTCAGGCTTTGAAAAAGCATTTTAATGGCAAATCTTGGTTGGAATTTCCAGATGATATAAAATACCGCAAGAAGAAAAGCGTCGATTATTACGAAAAATTGTTAAAAGATGAGATTGAATACAATGTGTTCGTACAATGTTTGTTTTACAAGCAGTATTTCGAATTGAAAAATTACGCGAATGATTTGGGTATAAAAATATTTGGAGATTTACCGATTTATGTATCGAAGGAAAGCAGCGATATATGGCAAAATCCCGATATGTTTATGGTGAACGAGGATTTGTCACCGAAACTTGTTGCAGGTGTTCCTCCGGACAGATTTTCTGAAACTGGGCAATATTGGGGTAATCCTGTGTATGATTGGGATTATTGTGAGAAAACTGGTTTTGAATGGTGGTTGAAAAGGATGAAGCATAATTTGAAAATGTACGATGTGCTTCGTCTGGATCATTTTAGAGGATTTGAAGCTTTTTGGGCGATTGATGCATCGGAAAACACTGCTGAAAACGGACACTGGATTAAGGCAAAGGGCGAGGAGTTTTTTGAGATTTTGAAAAAAGAAAACTTGATTGACAGGATTGTTGCCGAGGATTTGGGTTTGATTACTGATGATGTTATCAATCTGCGTGATAAATTTTCCTTCAAGGGTATGAAGGTGATGCAGTTTGCGTTTGATGTGAACGAGGAGTCGGATTATTTGCCACACAATGTGGGAAAAAATTGTGTTTACTACACTGGAACTCACGACAATCAAACGTTGAGGGGATTTGTAAATAGCAGAAGTTCTGATGAGCTTGATTACATTAAAAATTATGTTAATTCAGATGATGTTGAAATGGCTATGATAAAGGTTGCGTACATGACGAGAGCCGATTTGTGTATGTGTCAGATGCAGGATTTCTTGGATTTGGATGATGATTACAGGACGAATACGCCGAACACGTTGGGTAATTGGACGTGGAGAATGAAAAAAGATTGGCTTACGGATGAGCTTGAATGTAAAATTTCTTCGATTGTGAAACTCTACAACAGGGATTAGTTGAAGTAAAATGATTATAGGTATATAATTTAATTTGCAGCAAATTATTAGGAGGAGTTATGAAGAAAGTTCTTACGATTGCAGGTTCGGATTGTTCAGGCGGAGCGGGGATTCAAGCGGATATCAAGACTATGTCGGCACATGGGGTGTATGCGATGAGCGTTATTGTTTCGGTGGTCGCAGAGAATACTTTTGAGGTGGTGTCGATTGAGGATTTGCCCGATACGATTATAAGGGATCAGATTGATTGTATTTATAATGATATGGGAACTGACGCTGTGAAGATCGGAATGTTATCAAACAAGAGGATTATGAGTTGTGTTAGGGATAAATTATTGGAGTACAAACCAAAAAATGTGGTGTTGGATCCTGTGATGTATGCAAAGCACGGTGCTTGTTTGATGCAAGAAGATGCGATTGATTTGTTGATTGAGGATTTAATTCCTTTGTGCACTTGCATAACTCCGAACATTCCAGAGGCAGAGAGAATTAGTGGAATGAAAATCGACGGTGTGGACGATATGAAAAAGTGTGCTGTGATTATTCACGATATGGGAGCGAAATACGTTCTTGTGAAGGGCGGTCATCATGTAGGAGATGCGATTGATATTTTGTATGATGGCGAGAATTTCCACGAATTTGTGACTGAGAAGATTGACACGAAGAATACTCATGGGACGGGCTGTACGCTTTCAAGTGCGATCGCTAGTAATTTGGCGCTTGGAAAATCTATCGAGGATGCTGTGAAACTCAGCAAGGATTATATAACCAATGCTATCAAACACGATTTGCATATTGGCAAGGGAAATGGACCTACAAATCATTTCTACAAGTTTTTTAAAGGAGAGTTGGATAATGAATAAGGAATTTAACTTAGGTTTGAACTTGGTCACGAATAAACAAACTCTCAAAGGAAGGGATTTGTCGGAAACTATTGAGATTGCGCTGAAAAATGGTGCAGATTCTGTAAGACTTAGAGAAAAAAACATGGATACTAGAAGTATCATGCGTGAAGCTTTTAAGATAAAAGAGATTACTCAAAGTATGGGCAAACTTTTGATTGTGAATGACAGGGTTGATATTGCTAAGGCGTGCGATGTCGACGGGGTGCATTTGGGACAAAAGGATATGCCGATTAAATACGCGAGGGAGATTCTTGGCAACGACAAGATTATCGGAATTAGTTGTCACACGTTGGAACAAGCGTTGGAGGCACAAGAAGCTGGCGCAGATTACATCGGTGTGGGGGCGATTTTTCCGACGTTCACTGGAGATGATTTTGTGAGGGTTACAATCGACACGTTAAAGGAGATTTCCGAGAAGATTCACATTCCAATCAC
>NZ_JAGYZD010000182.1 GCF_018371055.1 Finegoldia magna
GCGTTTAATATTGCATATAAAGTGTTGCATGAAGAAAATGATATATCATTAAACAAAATATCTGAATTAATGAGTTACAATCCAGCGAAGATTTTAGGAGAAAACAAAGGTGTTATAAATCCAACATACGATGCTGATTTAGTTATAATTGATATTGATAAAGAAATCAAAGTAGAAAAATTTAATTCAAAATCAAACAATTCTCCTTTTATTGGCGAAAAGTTTAGAGGTAGTATTGAGATGACAATTGTAAATGGAAAAGTTAAATTTGAGAAAGGGGCTAAAAATGATAATAGATAAGCTTTCTGAAAGAATAAACGAAAGATCCATAGTATGTGTAGGACTAGATACTAGTACAGATTATGTACCAGAAAATATGAAAAAAGGAAAGAAAGTTAGCGAATATTTATTTGATTTTAATAAGGAGATCATAGATAATACAAAAGATTTAGTAGCATGTTTTAAAGTGCAAATTGCATACTACGAAGCGCATGGTATAGAAGGATTAATAGCTTACAAAAACACTCTTAAATATCTTAAAGATAATAATTTAAGATCAATTGCCGATGTAAAAAGAGGAGACATCGCAACTACAGCAAAAGAATATGCAAAAGCACATTTTGAAGGTGATTTTGAAGCTGACTTTATAACTGTTAATCCATTCATGGGATATGATACTTTAGAACATTACTTACCTTATCTTGAATCAAAAGAAAAAGGTATATTTGTATTAATGAGAACGTCTAATCCAGGTTCAAAAGATATTCAATATAAGGATTATAAAGGCCAACCGCTATACTATGAGATAGGCGACAATCTTAATAAAATTGCCAAAGAATATATAGGACAATGTAATTTAAGTTCTTTAGGATTTGTGGTAGGTGGAACTCAAACTGAAAATGCAAACAAAATCAGAGAGAGATATGAAAATATAATGTTTTTAATTCCGGGATATGGAGCACAAGGAGCAAAACCAGAAGACATAAGAGTATACCTTGATAACTTTAAGAAAGGAATTGTAAATTCATCTAGAGGCATAATATTAAATTACAGAAAGTTTGATGATGGAGAAGAAAATATCGGTAAATATGCAAGAAAAGCTGTAGAAGATATGAGAAAGGATATTTACGGTGAATAAATATATCGATTCTGAAATAATACTTAATGAAGAAATTAGCGATGGAATTTTTAAATTGGTTTTAAAAGGAAAATTCCAAGGTGATCCTGGTCAATTCTATATGTTAAGAGCTTGGGATGAATCACCACTTCTTCCAAGACCACTTAGTATTTGTGATCTAGATGATGAAAGTATAACATTTTTATATGCTGTAGTAGGCAAAGGAACATCAATAATTGCCTCAATGAGAGTAGGAGAAAGCATCAAAATTCTTGGACCGTTAGGAAATGGATTTGAATTACATCCTGAAGCAAAATGTGCTATAGTTGCTGGTGGGATTGGAATTGCTCCAATGAAATATTTGTCAAGAAAATTGAAAAATGTAGATTTGTATGTTGGATACAGAAACACATCATACATGGAAGATGAGATTTTAAATAAAAACGAAACAATCATTTCTACTGAAGATGGATCGATTGGGCTAAAAGGATATATAACAGAATACGTAAAAAATGACTATGATTATATTTATGCTTGCGGTCCAAATCCAATGATGAATTCTTTAAAGAAGAGAAATCTTGATGCAACAGAATTTTATTCATTAGAAGCTCACATGGCCTGTGGAATAGGAGCGTGTTTAGGATGTACTGTTCATACAACTAATGGACTTAAAAGAGTTTGCAAAGATGGCCCTATTTTTGAGAAAAACGAGGTGATATTTGATGCTTAAAACAAACTTTTGCGGCGTTGAATTTAAAAATCCTGTTGTTGGAGCTTCTGGCACATTTGGATTTGGAAGAGAATATGAAAACTTTACAGATTTAAATAAATTAGGAGGTATTTCTACAAAAGGATTAACTATTCAACCTAAAAATGGAAATACTGGTTTAAGAATCTATGAAACACCGTCTGGAATCATGAATAGTATAGGATTACAAAATCCATCTGTCCAAGAGTTCATTAAAAGGGATCTGGACTATATGTTATCTTTAGACACTGTTACCATTGCAAACATTGGTGGCTCTGATATAAAAAGTTATATTGAAGCGGTTGAACTTATATCAAGCACTGATATAAAAATAATTGAGTTAAATATTTCTTGCCCAAATGTTAGAGAAGGCGGAATGGCTTTTGGGATAAAATGTGATGTAGCACAAAAAGTTGTATCGGAAGTAAGAAAGCATACTGATAAAGTTTTAATGGTAAAATTATCTCCGAATGCAAATGATATTGTAGAAATGGCAAAGACTTGTGAAGATTCTGGAGCAGATGCGATTAGTCTTGTTAATACTTTTAATGCATTAGCTGTGGATATTAATAAAAGAAAACCTGTATTTGATAATATAACTGCTGGTCTTTCAGGACCTTGCATAAAACCTATAGCTTTAAGAATGTGTAGAGATGTGTGCAAAAATGTTAAAATTCCTGTTTGTGGTATGGGTGGAATTCAAAATTATAAAGATGCATTAGAATTTATTATGGTAGGTTGTCACTTGGTTCAAGTTGGTACAGCAAATTTTGTTAATCCAAATGTTATGGTTGAAATAGCAAATGGTATGGAAAACTATTTAAAACAAAATAATTTTAAATCAATAGACGAAATAAGGAATATTATTTAGGAGGAAAAAGATGGATAGAGTTGTTGAATTATTGAAAGAAAGTAATGCATTATTAGAAGGTCACTTCTTATTATCATCTGGAAATCACAGTGATAAGTATTGTCAATGTGCAAAGTTATTACAATATCCAGACAAAGCTGAAGAAGTAATCAAAGTTATCGCTGATAAGCTTAAAGATGTTGAATTTGATACTGTTGTTGGACCTGCTATGGGTGGAATAATAGTAGCTTATGAACTAGGAAGGCAATTACATAAACCAGCTATATTTACTGAAAGAAAAGATGGTGAAATGTGTCTTAGGAGAGGGTTTGAAGTAAAAAAAGGTGAAAAAGTTATTATATCAGAAGACGTTGTAACTACTGCAAAATCTTCTTATGAAACAAAAAAAGTTTTGGAAGAATTGGGTGCAGAAGTAGTAGGAATATGTTGTCTAGTAGATAGAAGCATAAACCTTGATATTGATTTACCATTATATAGTGCAACAAAAATCGATATAGAAATTTTTAAACCGGAAGAATGTCCTTTATGTAAGAAAGGAATAGAATTGGTAAAACCTGGTTCAAGAGAAATTAAAACAAAATAGTTTATTAAAAAATAAGCCTAATTTGAAGATTTCATCAAGAGATATTCAAATATAAAGGCTTATTTTTTGTGTAGACGAATTGTCAAATCAAATGCAACACCTATGGTAAGAAACCAAAAAGTTCTTCTTTAGGTGTTTTATATTGTATACATTTTCTAGGTCTATTAT